>CAIRNW010000264.1 GCA_903879995.1 uncultured Bacteroidota bacterium | reverse complement strand
TTTTGATTCCACCGGGTATAGCCGCAAAAAAGGGAAGCCGGTTTACTTCCAACTTTATCCAACCTAAACTGTCCATTTGCTGATAATTATACCCGTAAGCAAGAAAACCAATTTTTCCTTCCTCGTTGATTGGCAATTGCAATGCTACTTCCTGATCATTTCTTTGCACCATTAAGTTAATGGTATCGCCCTTATATAGGGGTAACTGCTCCTGAAGTTGATCATAAAACTCAAAGCGATTATTTTCAATGGCCAACATTTTATCGCCAGGTCTTAAACCAGCCTTATATGCTGCACCAGTATCTGGCACAAAATAAACAATAGCGGGTCTACGCGCTTCCAAAAATCCTCTACGATCTTTATTTCTGTTTTCAACTAATTGCCCAATTAGATCCTTATCCAGCTTAATAGTGATTAACTCTTCACCACGCTGTAATTGTACTTGTTCACCGAGAATTAATTTTCGACGCAATTTTTCAAAATCATTCACGGGCTGGTTATCAATTGTGAGAATCCGGTCGCCATTTCGAATACCCATTTTATATAGCGTACTATCCACCACATGCACTCCATATTTCATGGAGGAAGTGGGAATCTTTTTATCACCCCAGTTCATTAGGACAAAGGCATAAATCACAAAAGCAACCAACACATTCATCACAACTCCCCCAACCATAATAATGAGTCGTTGCCAAGCTGGTTTACTTCTGAATTCCCAAGGCTGAGCAGGTTTACTAAGCGCCTCCTTATCCATGCTTTCATCAATCATGCCCGCAATCTTGACATAGCCTCCTAATGGAAGCCATCCTACCCCATATTCAGTTTCTCCTTTCTTCTTTTTGAATAAAGAAAACCAGGGATCAAAAAAAAGATAAAACTTCTCTACCCTACAGCCAAACCAACGAGCGGTTATGAAATGACCAAACTCATGCAGGATAACTAAAATAGATAGCGAGAGTAAAAGCTGAGCAGCCTGAAGGCCTACTGCGGACCAATCAATTGCAAGAAGTATCATAAGGTTTTAAAACTGACCTATCGAAAAATCAGTTATAGATTTATTTGATCAGCAGCAAAGTTACGCGCAGCAGCATCGCTTTCAAAATAATCCTCCAAGGTAGGATGTTGAATAAAGGGCACGTGCTGCATGGTCTTTTCAATAATAGTAGTCATGTCCAAGAAGTTAATGCGGTTTCTCAAAAACGAATAGACCACAATTTCATTGGCAGCATTCATCACACAAGCAAGGTTTCCACCCTTTTCCAGCGCTTCCATAGCCAAGGCCAGATTTCTGAAAGTTTTAACATCCGGATCTTCAAAAGTTAAATTGCGAACGGATCGAAAATCATAACGAGGGAACTGATTGGCAATCCGCTGAGGAAAAGCCATAGCATATTGTATCGGCAACTTCATATCAGGCAAGCCCATTTGCGCTTTAATACTTCCATCCTGAAACTGTACCATGCTATGTATGATACTCTGAGGATGAATGACAACCTGAATTTCATTAGGCTTTAAATTAAAGAGCCAACGTGCCTCGATCATTTCCAGGCCCTTGTTCATTAACGTTGCTGAATCAATGGTAATTTTTGCACCCATGGACCAATTGGGATGCTGCAAAGCATGTTCACGCTTAACATTGACCAGGTAATTTGTTTTCTTTCCCAAAAAAGGTCCTCCGGAGGCGGTTAGAATTACCTTTTCAATTTTATTATGCACTTCTCCCACCAAACACTGAAAAATTGCTGAATGCTCTGAGTCCACTGGAATAACGGGAACTTTATTTTCAAATGCAGTGCGCATGACAATATCCCCGGCAACCACTAAAGTTTCTTTATTTGCCAGCGCAATACTTTTTCCATTGCGTATAGCCGCGAGAGTGGGTCGTAAACCTGCGTATCCCACTATGGCGGCCAACATTTGATCATAACAATCAAGTGCGGCCACTTCTTCCAAGGCTTTTTCTCCTGCAAAAACTTTAATACCCAATGGATCTAACGCTTCTTTTACTGCTGTATACTTCTTTTGATCACCAATCACTACAATATTGGGTCTAAATTGTCTAGCTTGTTCAATGAGTAATTGTTCATTTTGCTGTGCCGTGAGGACCTCTGCTGAAAATAAAGTTGGATTTGCAGCAATTACATCGAGTGCCTGTGTACCTATGGAACCCGTTGAACCAAAAATTGCAATACGCTTTTGCGAGGAAGATGAATGCATGTAAAATATCAGTTGATAGAAGTGTACGAAATTAATACATCAGCAATAACGCGGTCGTTACTTAATCTAGGCACTTTGTTTTGCCCTCCTAATTTACCGATGGAGCGCATATAATTGATAAAGCCCCCTTTGGATACAACTTGAATTTGGAGTGGACTTAAAATTGAACCGGTAATCAAATCTTTATAGTAGACATTCTTTTGCTGCAAATGCTGATCCAAACAACGAGCAAAAGCAGGTAAGTCCGCAGGTACTTGATCAAATTCAATAAACCACTCATGACAAGATCTTTCCTGGTCTTTACTTACACGAGGAGCCACTGTAAACTCCGTTACTGAAACGGAGAATTCCTGGCAAGCTTTCTGAAGACTATACTCCACCTCCTCCCCTATAACATGTTCCCCAAAAGCTGAAATAAAATGCTTGGTTCGTCCCACAACTATTATACGGTAGGGATCCAAGGAAACAAAACGAACTACATCTCCAATTTCATAGCCCCATAAACCTGCATTACTATTGATGATGAGCGAATAATTTTCACCCAGTTTTACTGCTGATAAAGAAAGTCTTTTGGGGTTAGGCTTTCCCACCTCAGCAGCTGGAACGAACTCAAAAAATATTCCACTATTTGTATTTAACAACAATCCTTGCTGATCCAGTGTATCCTGAAAAGCAAAAAATCCCTCGCTGGCAGGAAACAACTCAATGGTATCTACCTTTCTTCCTATACTCTCCATCAACTTTGTTCGATAAGGTTCAAAATTGACGCCACCCTGCACCATTACGCTGAAGTTGGGAAAGAGTTCACCCACTGGTTTACCACTTTTTGCAATTAATGCATCGAAATACATTTGCATCCAAGGTGGAATACCGCTTATCAAAGTCATATTCTCCTGATAAGTTTCCTCGACAATTTTAGAGAGTTTGAGTTCCCATTCCTCGATACAGTTGGTCTCAAAGGAGGGCAGCTGGTTAGAACGTAAATAACTAGGAACATGATGGTTCACAATCCCACTCAATCGCCCCGTTGGGATACCCCCCACTCTTTCCAGCACCGGCGATCCGGATAAGAAGATCAACTTTCCGTCCGCAAATCGAGTGTTGCCGCTCTCCGCCATATAACAAAGAAGGGCGTTTCTGGCTGTATTGATGTGGTTGGGGATAGACTCCTTGGTTATTGGTATATATTTAATACCACTGGTAGTTCCCGAAGTTTTTGCAAAATAAATAGGTTGCCCCTTCCACAAAATGTTCTGTCCTCCCTGTTTAACCTTTTCGATCCAAGGCCTTAGCCCCTCATAATCCTGCAAAGGAACTGATTCTTTAAATGATTGATAATCATTTACATCTGTCAAGTTAACAGACTTACCAAATTGTGTTTTCTTCCCTACAATCAGCAACTGATGTAAAATTCGCTCCTGATCATTCAATGCGCTGTGCATTTCCTTACGAATAGTCCGGTGGACAAAGGCTGCAAAGGGCTTAGCGAAAAGTGACTTTATTTTCATGGATCAGGACCGCTGGGGAGCAGGCGCAAATTTAAGAAGGGTAAATATAGTGAACCCTAGGGCAAATACCCCGTCCTATTGGCTTTGAATGAGTTGTATTTTCCGTTGGCTGATTCACCTTTTTCCCCTACCTTTGCCGTCCTAATTTTTAGTGTATGGTAGCTATCGTAAAAGTGGCCGGTCAGCAATTCAAGGTTGAAAAAGATCAAACCCTGTACGTTCCGCATGTAGAAGGTAATGCAGGGGACAAATTAAACCTGGAAGTTTTGCTTGTGGATGCAAATGGTAAATTATCCATGGGTGCAAACAGCGGCTCAAAAGTTCAGGCAGAAATTCTTGACCAAGTAAAAGGTGACACTGTAATCGCCTACAAACAGAAAAGAAGAAAAGGATTTCATAAAAAGAAAGGTCATCGTACAGCTTACACTAAAATCAAAGTGGTAAGTATCGCTTAATTTATCATCTATTAAAAAACACATCCATGGCACATAAGAAAGGTGAAGGTAGTGTAAAGAATAACCGCGACTCACAAAGCAAACGCCTCGGCGTAAAAATATTTGGTGGCCAACCTGCCATCTCAGGCAACATCATCGTTCGCCAACGTGGTACAGTATACCATCCAGGAAAAAATGTTGGTGTTGGTAGAGACTTCTCTCTATTTGCATTAACCGATGGTGTAGTTGAATTCAAAAAAGGACGCAACAACAGAACATTTGTTTCTGTTGCACCAGCAGAAGCCTAAAAAGCGGTTCCGGCAGTTTTTAAAATTTCTTTAAAAAAATTTGGTTAGTAAAAAAATATGATTATTTTTACTAACGATAACCCATTTTCCTAACACCATTAAATTCAAAACAATGGCTACTAAGAAAAAAGCTGCTAAGAAAAAAGCTGCTCCAAAAAAGAAAGCCGCTAAGAAAAAAGCTGCTAAGAAGAAGAAGTAACACTTCTCTTCCAATTGATAGAAAGTCCTCCGAAACCGGGGGACTTTCTCATTTAAGCCCATCCCTCCTTACCTTGCGCAAATGGAAAATGCCCAGCTAGCAGAGCACCTGGATTTGTTATCTAAACTATTGGATATACACGGTGCGGACTCCTTTAAATCAAAATCATACGCCGCGGCTGCGTTTACAATTGAAAAACTTCCTTACGCACTTTCAACTACTCCACCAGAAAAATGGAAAAATATTCGAGGAATAGGCTCCAGTGTGGCTGGGGCAATCACCCAACTTTTGGAAACAGGAAGCTTGACACCATTGAACGACTTATTGAATAATACGCCTAGCGGGGTGGTAGAAATGCTTCAAATCAAAGGGGTGGGACCCAAAAAAATACATACGATTTGGAAAGAGATGGGAATTGAATCCATGGGCGAACTCCTCTATGCTTGCCAGGAAAACAGACTGCTTCATTATAAAGGGTTTGGCGAGAAAACACAAACATCCATAGAAAACTCCATTCGGTTCTTGCTTCAGCATAAAGGACATTTCCTTTACGCTGAAATTGAAGCCCTACTTCCGACCATCGAATCATTCCTTCATCAACAATTTGGCAAAGAGCAGGTAGCAGTCACTGGCAACTTTCGAAGACAATTACCAACCTTGGACGAACTAGCTTTTATTATTGCTGCATCTAAAGAGAAGATCAAAGAAAAATTCTTGACCGCACAGCCTCCCGAGTTAATAGAAGAAACAGATCAAACGGTTTGCTATAGGTTAAAAAATGGACTGGCCATTCGTCTTCATGCTTCGACTAATCTCCCCTTAGATCTTTTAAAAACATCCTCTACCCCAGCGTTCTACGAATCCCTTTTAGCGGTGCCAGAGCAGTTAGAAATAGTAGATTCTACTTCCGGGGCGCCTGATGATTCCTTTTTTTTAAAAAGAAAAATACCCGTCTTATCTACAGCCAGAAGAGAATCAAAAAAACAATTGGAGGCAGGTTATTTTGATACCCCCATACAAGAAAATTCTATCAAAGGGCTTATTCACTGCCACAGCAATTGGAGTGATGGCGCAAACACGATTGAGGAGATGGCTATGGCTTGCATAGAAAAGAAATGGGAGTATATGGTACTTTCCGATCACTCTGCGAGTGCATTTTATGCGAATGGCCTAAAGACGGAGCGAGTGATTGCCCAACACCAAGAAATTGATGAACTAAACAAGAAGTTGGCCCCTTTTCGAATTTTTAAATCTATAGAGTCAGATATATTAAATGACGGTTCATTGGATTATGAACCTGCCATACTCTCCTCTTTTGATCTTATTATTGCTTCTGTACACAGCAACCTGCGAATGTCAGAGGAAGCTGCCACCAATCGCTTGCTGAGAGCCATAGAAAATCCATTTACCAGGATTTTAGGACACCCTACCGGACGGCTTTTACTAAGCAGGGCCGGATACCCCATTGATCATAAAATAATTATAGATGCCTGCGCCAAGTATAAAGTTGCCATTGAGATTAATGCACACCCCCGAAGATTAGACCTGGACTGGCAATGGATCGACTATGCGATTGACCGTGGCGTATTCATATCAATCAATCCAGATGCACATGCCCTTTCCGGATTATCGGATGTCCGCTATGGGATACTGGTTGCCCAGAAAAGTCGGCTAACTCCAGCCTTGAACTTAAGTAGTTTCAGTAAAACACAATTTGAACAGTGGTTAATAGACCAAAAAAGAAGCTAACTTTCTACCATGATCAGCATAAGGGCTTTCTACTTATTTAGCTTCTGTTTATTAATGTTTTCCTCTGAAGGTTACGGACAACACTTTGTAGGTAAAACCAAGGAATGGTGTACACAAAAAAGTAGTGGTGCTCAGCTAAAGCCTACGCTTGTTTTTGATAATAAAAATGAATGTACCAGAGAAATTTACTGGGGCAAAGAAATGCCAGATTGCGAAAATATTGTTAAGCTATTGACTAAAGACTCCACCTACGGATGGATTCGCATCAACGAAAACCAATGGGTAAGTAACTTTGATAGTCAGCTTTTGATCGAAGTGCACGAGATTGAAAAAAGATGTCGTACGCAGATCCTTCGTACAGCCTGGACAAAAGAACTCTATGAATTATTATTAAAAAATGAATAAACTACTTTTTGCTAGCCTGATTTTTACATTGCTATCAGCTTGTACTTCCCAAGAATCCGCTCCTCTTACTGAGAATGAAGTGCATGCAATCATGGAAAAATTTGATCGGGGTTGGAAAACAAAGAATGCGGCACTGGTAGACTCCGTACTCTCCCCTCATTATCTCTATTTCACGCAATCTGGTAAAACATTTGACCGAGCTGCCCTTGTTGCTACAGCGGGATCCGATGTCTATACTTTACAAACCATGGAGCGGGATCAACTTACCATACAATTAGAAGGCAATACCGGAGTAGTCAATACCATATGGAAAGGAAAAGGCATCTACCACGGAGAGACTTTTGATGATCGTCAACGATGCAGTGTTACCATCACTAAATGGAATGGAAAAGTCCAAATCCTGGCTGAGCACTGTACTCCCATCAAATGATCCACAGACAATAGACCATTTATCAATTTACTAACTTTATACCCCTAATTATACCAGCATGAATCGCATATTCACCTTCATCCTTTTATTGCTATTAGTATCTGTCACATCATTCAGCCAAACGCAATTGGAAAGACCCAAGTTAGTGGTGGGCTTGATGCTGGATCAAATGCGTTGGGATTACTTATACCGTTATTATGATCGCTACAGCGAGAAAGGCGGATTCAAACGATTACTAAAAGACGGTAACACCTGTGAAAACACACTGATTCCTTATGCACCTTCCGTTACTGCTTGCGGTCACAGCGTAGTTTATACAGGAAGCGCCCCTGCCATTACGGGTATTACGGGAAATGCCTGGTGGGATAAAGATCAAAACAGAACAGTGTATTGTACCGAGGATAAAAATGTAGCCACGGTTGGAAGTACTTCCTCCCAAGGAAAAATGAGTCCTAAAAATATGCTGGTCACTTCTATTGCAGACGAACTAAGACTAGCTACAAATTTTAAAAGTAAGGTGATAGGAATTGCCATTAAAGATCGAGGTGCTATTTTACCTGCCGGACACAGCGCCAATGCTGCTTACTGGTATGATAACTCAGTGGGCAAGTTTATCACTTCAACTTACTATATGCCGGCCCTACCTAATTGGGTGGGTCAATTTAATGACCAAAAACTTCCTGACCAGTATTATGAAAAAGGCTGGTCACTCTTATATGAAAGTACCACCTACACGCAGAGCACTTCCGATAAGAAAGAATATGAAGCAAAACCCTTTGGAGATGGCTTTCCTTATGAGCTTAAAAAATTTATTGGTAAAGACTACGGAAAACTAAACACTACCTATTTCGGCAATGAGTTAACGTTTGAGTTTGCGAAAGCGGCCTTGGAAAACGAAAGTTTGGGTCAGGACGCCATAACAGACTTGTTGGCTATTAGTTTTTCCTCTCCTGATTATATAGGACATAGTTTTGGCCCCAACTCGATCGAAGCTGAGGACGCCATGCTTCGCTTTGATCTGGCACTCGGCGCATTCCTAGAATTACTAGATCAAAAAGTTGGCAAGAATCAATACACCCTTTTTCTTACAGCTGATCACGGCGCTGCGCACATACCTGAATTCATGCAAGAAAATAGATTACCCGGTGGACGCGTATTTACCAGTAAGCTAATGGATCGACTTAACTTATCATTAGAGAAAATTTATAAGATCAATAAACTTATTCTAAGTGACGACAATTACCAGTACCATTTAAATCTTCGAAAACTTGACTCTGCAGGAATCTCTATTTCAACTATAGCAGACTGGCTAAAAAAAGAATGTTCAAATGAACCAGGTGTTGACCGTGTTTTCACGCTGGCTGAAACCAATACTATCCCACTGCCGGCTACTATACAAAAAGCAATTAATTTGGGTTATCACCCCCGTCGGAGTGGAGAGGTCCAGCTTATATTAAAACCTGGCTATATTGATGCAAGCGGAACAACGGGTACTACGCATGGTTTATGGAACCCCTATGACACCCATATTCCCCTGGTATGGTATGGTTGGGGAATTAAAAAAGGGAAAACAATTCGCGAAACCAGCATGTCGGATATAGCACCCACTTTAGCCTCCTTGCTTCGTATTCAGATGCCCAGTGGCAATATTGGCGCTGCAATTAGTGAAGTGATCAAATAAGCGATTTAGGGCAATGCTTTTATAATTGCAGAGAATTCATCTGCAATCAACGAAGCACCACCAACTAAGCCCCCATCAACATCAGAGTTGGCAAATATTTCAGTCGCATTATTGCTTTTAACACTACCACCATATAAGATAGGGATCGTATCGGCAATGTTGTTACCGTACGTATCGCGCAAATAGCTCCTTATTGCTAAATGCATTTCTTGAGCCTGTGCGGAAGTTGCCGTTTTACCAGTTCCGATTGCCCAGATCGGTTCATAGGCAATAACAAGTTGAGCGATTTGTGCTGCTGTTAGCTGAGATAATGACGCATCCAGTTGCTCTCTCACAAAACGGCTGGGATCTCCATTTTCTCGTATAGATAACGACTCTCCACAACAAAAAATAGGCATAATTGATTGACCAAAACAAAGTTTCAGCTTATCGGCTAGCTGTGCAGGTGTTTCCTGTTGATATTCCCTACGTTCGCTATGACCCAGTATGCAATATTGTATCCCAATGGAAGAAAGCATCGAGGCTGATACCTCACCCGTATAGGCCCCGGAGGACATGTGATAACAATTTTGTGCGGCAATGGCAAATCCAGCACGTCCGGCAACTAACCGAGCAGCCAATGCCAGATAAGGAAACGGCACTGCTAAAATCACTTGATGACCAGAGGGGATTTCAGCATGACGATCCAGCAACTGGTTAATTAGTTCTTCCCC
>CAIRNW010000263.1 GCA_903879995.1 uncultured Bacteroidota bacterium | reverse complement strand
TGAACAGCCGCGAACGTTAATTCAAAAGTCTTAGGAGAGTTTGATCTCTTCTTCGTTCTTGTCAAAAAAACGATATTCGGTCAGATGATAGGAACTGTCTGCAACGACAGCTGTTTTCTGACCGAATTTTTTATTCCATAAAGCCATCTTTGTTTTCCAGAACCAACCTTTGGTGAGGTAGGCGTAAAGGATAGGATGAACAACTAGTTTGAGTTGTTCATGTTTATGTGTGATCAGATAGCTCAAGTTCTTTTCAATCTCATCTTCCAACAACAAGGTTGACGTAATTTTTCCAGTTCCATTGCAAGTAGGACAAGCTTCTTGCGTGTTGATGGTCAGCTCTGGCTTCATGCGTTGACGTGTGATCTGCATGATGCCAAATTTGGAAATAGGAAGTATGGTATGCTTTGCCCGATCTTGAGACAAACACTCTTCCATTTTATCATGAAGCTTACGTTTGTTCTCCGGCAACTTCATGTCAATAAAGTCCACCACAATTATACCACCCAAATCACGTAGCCGTAACTGACGCGCAATTTCCTCTGCAGCCTCCAGATTTGTTTCTAATGCATTTTGCTCTTGGTTACTTCCTACACTTTTATAACCGCTGTTCACATCAATTACATGCAGGGCTTCTGTGTGTTCGATGATGATATAAGCACCACTATCCAGGTTCACGGTTTTCCCAAATGCAGACTTTACTTGCTTGGTAATTCCATACGTGTCATATATGGAAGAACCATTTCCGTAGTAGGAAACAATTTCTTCTTTTTCAGGTGCTATACGTTGGATATAACTTTTGGTATCGCTATACAACGTTTTATCATTAATAACAATGCGATTGAAATCGGCGTTGAGTAAATCGCGGAGAATGCTGGTAGTCTTGGTTTGTTCGCTCAGAATTTTTGCAGGAGCTACGGCACCTTTTAAATTCTGCTGAATGGTAGCCCAGGTGGCCGTAAGTGTAGCCAGGTCCTCATGGAGTTCAGCTGTTTTTTTACCTTCTGCTGCTGTACGAACAATAACACCAAAATTTTTAGGCTTGATGGCTTCAATCAGTTTCTGTAAACGTTTTCTTTCTTCACCAGAATGTATTTTTCTGGATACCGCCACCACATCATTAAATGGAGTTAATACCACAAAACGGCCGGGTAGTGAAATCTCACAGCTTAAACGGGGACCTTTTGCAGCGATAGGTTCTTTTAAGATCTGCACCAACACGGAGGGTTTCCCGTTCATCACTTCGCTGATCTTACCTGTTTTCAGTATTTCAGGCTCAACAGTGAATTTGCTAAAGTCTAATCCCTTTTCACTTTTATCGTTCATGGAGAACTGAGTGAACTTGAGGAGTGACTTGATATAAGGACTTAAATCGGTGTAATGCAGAAATGCGTCTTTTTCAAATCCTACATCTACAAAGGCCGCATTTAAACCGGGAATCAGTTTTTTCACCTTTCCCAGGTAGAGATCACCCACCGCAAAGCGGGCATCACTTTTCTCGTTATGTAGCTCAACGAGTTTTTTGTCTTCGAGCAGTGCAATTTCTACACCCTGCGCGGTGACATTGATGATTAATTCTTTGTTCATTACAGCTTGGGTACTGTATTACCTATGGAACCTGTCTCACCAATTATAGGGACAGGAGACGGTAAAACACCGGCTGATAAAATACGCAATTGCGTAAACGGCTACAATGTTCGAGAACAGTTTCGAATAAATAGTCGGAAACAACCGGGGACTGAAAACAAAAAAAGCGAATACCGGGCCACGAAGGCCCGGCTGCTTATTTATTTCTCTTCTTATGACGATTCTTTCTCAGTCTTTTTTTACGCTTGTGCGTCGCAATCTTATGACGCTTCCTCTTTTTACCACAAGGCATACCAGAAATTTTTTTATTTGTTAAAAATTAGTTTATCAATTTGTTTTGGAACTATTGTTTGAGTGCTCCGATCCGATCCTTTATAGCTTGTCTGATTTCAGGTTGTTCAATCAGTTGCAGGCTTTTTTCATACCACTTTACAGCTTCCTTTTTTTCGCCCGTTCTTTCATAGAGATCTGCCAGTAGCAGGTGGGCCTCTATGTTTTTGGGTTCTACCTTGATAACAGTTTGTAAACGAGTTATTCCTTTATCAAACTGTCCAGATAGGATGGAAGCTTTAACCAGGGTTAGTTGCGCGTAAACATTGGTACTGTCTCGCTGTACTACTTCCCGGATTAGTGCAATTCCTTCCATAGGGTTGGTACTGATGTTGCCAAACAAGTAGCAAGCACCCAGTCCTACCTTGGTGGAATCATTATTGGGATTGATCTTCAAAGAGCGCTCGTATAGGTCCTTGGCTTGCAAAGCTTTCCATTGGCGTCGTGGGCCATCCGGATCCTCTTGCAGGTTATCCAGGAACAAACGGGCTGCGAAGGTGAGGCTTTTTTCGGAATTTTCCAATCGTGCAGCAAGGGCTTCGTTCCAAGCGTACAGTTCAAAAAACCGAAACTCCTCCGACCAAAAATGGGCAAGTTCATGATAGGCAGCAAGTTGCGTAGCTGAAGTGGAGGCAGCTTTAAGCTTTGGCTCTAGATTTTTCAATGCTAAATTAAGTTCGCCCGTCAAGCTTTTTTCTACCGAAGAACGGGCAGAGTCAATAGAAAAGGTGCTGACTGCTGGCGCTGCAACAGAAGAATCAGTTTTTGTAAGCT
>CAIRNW010000262.1 GCA_903879995.1 uncultured Bacteroidota bacterium | reverse complement strand
GCCACTTCCAGAAGGACTAACGGGATCCTCATGTACCTGCGTTAATGGTAATACTTCGCCTTTGTCATCTGTACCAGGTGCTGCCGGTATTTGTGGTTGAGGTTTCAAGTGCTTATGAACAAGCCAGTAAGTTGCATCGTTTACATCAAAAAAAGGAACGTACTCCTGATAGAAGTACCTGGTGTAGTTTATCCCATCTCCGGTAGCTATACAGTACTCCCCGTTAGTACAATATTTTTGAATACTTTTTGAAACTGCCTCTGGTCCTGTAACCATAGGTTTATCATCGAATCTAAGAAATGCTTCATATACATCTTTTGCTTTAATAGCTTGTTCTGGTGTGGGTAGCAGGTTATTGTTCCTTAAGGTGCTCAAACCTACAGATTCCAGCAGCCATTCTTCTTCTTTCAGGGCTGTAATCGCGTTATAGTTAATCTGGCTATCCAAACTGTCTTTGAATTGCTTTATTATCAATGTTTCGATCCCATTTTTAACCGAATGCCTGGCCAATATTGAGTATGCCGAAACCAATGAAATTTCAGATTGCCTTCCTGCCTCTTCAATACGTCTTTTTATATCAATCTTTTGCTCGTTGTTTAACTGTGAGCTATACTCTGAACTGATTTTTTGACAAGCCAAATAGTTCTTTACATCATCTTGCAACTTACCTATACCCATTTCTGAACAAAGCAGAAATAACATGGTATTACGGTAAATTCTCTCGCTATTCCCTTTCTTGGTAGCCAGTTTTTCAATAATAGGTCGGCTTAACCCATTAACTTCCCTTGGATTGGCTAAATACTGCGGGCTTAAAATGACCAAGGTTAGCTTCATTTGTTCTGGAATTTCCTCGGAGGGATTTACCAATATATTGAATAGCTGAATACCTCTCGATTTTTCGATGACCCTTCGGAGTATTTCAGCCGTTATGTCCGGCGTTGAAATATTGCCTTTGGCCTGGTTAATCAGAATGTTTACGTTTGGCGTAGTGTCGAACCAGTAGCGTTTAATACCAGTATTACCATAATAGAGATAATGGGCATTGCCTTCCATTCTATCCATTGCTCCGTTAATGTCGTTATGGTTGAAGCTATCAGGCTTCACCATACAGAGTTTTATCTCATCAATTCCTACTCCTTTGTTTTGACCTTTACTACCAAAAGTGCCCAACAATACCGTAGCTGCTATTCCTTGCGTAAGGTTATATTGTCCTAACGCTTTTACGTCATTGTCAATGCGAAAAGCATTAGATGAAGAGCCCGACACGTCTGCACCAATTACGGAGTCCCAACTCGCACCATTCAAAATGGTTATCTGACTGGTTAATGCTTCTACATTGGAAAGCACAACATCTGAGGTGTGAATCAAATATTGACTTCCGGTTAAAGATGTTTGCCTTTTCCACAGATCAGAAACAATCGCGGCTAAAATTCTGAGGACCCCCCTGGTTCTTTGAAAGAACGGATTACTTGCCCAGCGTAAACGAAATATATCAATTAACTCGGGATGGAAAGGATATGATTTCTTCAACTGATCCCGATACTCTGATTTAAGGGCATAGGATGGTATTTCTGAGGGTAAGGACTGGTACAATGCGGAGTAAGAAGATATAACCTTTTCTATTTCATCTTCGCTACCCAAATCTTCAAACAACCTTCTGCGGACTACTTCAAATATTTCATCGTCCTCCACCGGCTTCATATTGGCACCAACCCTTGTGATGCGATTCTCCAAAGCTGTGAGAATTTGTGATGAAATGGGGGAAGCGGCTAACTCCTGAGCACTGGCCGGTAACGTAGCGATGAGTACACAATTGTCTGTACCGGTTACCGCTTCGGTTAGTTCCTGCATGAAACTGACCGTTTGATCACTCAGGTTGCTTGCTTCCACTTTTACTGCGGATGCGCTCACGCAGTAATCAGCTAACTCATCTATCAAAATAAGGCATGGTTTACATTGTTCCAGCACCTTTTTAAACAATCCTTTTGGGGCTATTTGCTTTTCATCGTTCACGCGTATTACTTCGTATGCTGATGAACCGCCTAACTGATAAGCCAGTTCGCCCCAAAGGGTACGGATGGTTAAGCCATCCACTGTTCTACCTTGGGCTGGATCGTTGGTGGTGTTGGTGAATACCGCGATATGTGCCGATTGAAACTTTGGTTCGCCAGTTTTTGCCAAAAGCTCTTTAGTATATTCACTTCTGGTAGCTTTTTGACCCCATTTTGCCAAGTGGAATAAGGAAATTAGCGTATGCGTTTTACCCCCGCCAAAACCGGTTTGTAAACTGATTACGCGATTATCGGCATCTTGCCCTCCATTGAGGCCCTGAACCACTCTTCTGGCAATATTTTTTAAGCCTGCTGTGAAGTAGGTCTTCTGAAAAAACATTTCAGGACTGGTATAAATTTCCCTGCCCGTACCTGCTGCTACATCTGCAAGGTTAGCGGCAAAGATGGATTCATCCAGATACCCATCCTGAATGTCTTTGTGTGGTGTTACGTTTTTAAACCAAGGTTGCATTGTTAACTTCTTTTCAATTTTAAATTGTGCTTTCCTTTAGTGTCTTTTCCGGTGTCAGAGCCTCCTCTAGGTATCGGCTTACCATCTTTGAAGGATATTTCCCCTAAGTGTTGCCCTCTATGATCATAATGTTCAAAGCAACCTTTTGGGTTTTTCATATCAATCGACAGGTAGGCTTCCCCTGGTCGGGAATAAGTCGTAAAAATCAAGCGAATGTGATTTTTGCTTCCATTATACTTCGTTATGTTATTATCCTTTATCCATCCATTAAGCTCGGCAACTAACTCACCGACTTCTTTTAATTCGGATATTTTATCTTTACGCCCCTCCAAGCTTTGTGGAAATTGCATTTCTTCTAGTAGGTCCTTAGTCTTATCATTCCAAATGGGATTTTTTGTTGCATCCCAATTTTGAGTACCAAATTGAATGGCCTTTTTTACCTCTATTAGGTATTGCTTATGATTCTCTAAACTTTCGATACTAAAAAGGTTCTTTAAATGAATATCCTTAGTTTTTATATTGTCCTTAGAATACTCTATGTGATATTTACATAGCAAATAATCAACTTCGAAAAAGGAATCAGTGCGAAAACTTACTGTGGGCATTTTCAAAAGATAAGCCCCTGTAAGTAGTTGAGATTGAGAATCCATAGTTGATACAGATACCCAAGCATTTTTTGATGTAATTTCATTCAGAATTTCTTCTTCAATTTCATCAATATTTGTAAATACTCTATTCCCCAGAAAGCCCACTAGCTCAAATCTTAAATCTGCAAATTCATTATATTCACCTTCTTCATCGTCTTCGTAGCTTTCAATAATTTCTTTTATCGAATATTGACCAGCTATCTTTTTGTCTTTAAAATCCTTTGGAACTTTGGTATATTCAATGGAGTATTCATCCCACAAGTGGTTTGAAATTCTGATAACTTCTGATAGGAGTTCCGTAGAATTACCAATACCGTCAATCGGATAATTGAGTGATATGTCGTTTAAATAAGCGTACATTCTTAACCAATTAAAGTTCTTAGATTCTTTTCCCACTCATCAAAAAAGCCCTTAGGCCAACCACTTAATTTACCTGTTGGCCCTACGGTTAAAACCCTTCTTCCCACTTCGTTATCGTTTTGATGAAAGAAGTGGATTTTGGTTATGTCACTTTCTACTTTACCATAAGCCTCATGGCCTTTTACCATTACCCTAATTCCGTTGATTACATGATCACTATGCGTTTCCACAATCACCTGTACGCCATTTTGAGCAGCCAAAGCGAGTAACATTCCAATTTTAGATTGAGCCGAAGGATGAAGATGAGCCTCTGGATTTTCGATAATGAGTAAATCACCGGGTTTGGCATTTAGCGGGGCAACTATCACTGGTAAGCTAAAACTGAAACCAAAACCTACCTGCAAGGCAGAAAAGTCTTCTCCCTGTCCCCCTTTGATTGAGAACGTTAATCTTACTTTGTCTTTTCCTTCGTCAGATACTTTTGCTGTAACCGGCCTGCCTAATATGTCACCCAACCAAGCGTTGATATTTCTGTAAAGGAGTTTAGAATCGTCCAAGGGACTTTTATCTGTTTCTTTTAAAGATGGATGTATCAAGGCTTCAATGCCTATTTCCGCATTTTCTGAAATAGCTGTTTGAATGAACGCAGGAGTTTTTTCGCCTTGAATCCCTAAAAGGGTATTATGCGTTCGTGCCGTAAATACTTTTTCATAACTCTTTCTCGGGCCTATACGTTCGGCAGTCAAATACTGAAAGCTATCTTGAAACAAGGCTTCGTTCCTATAGGCAGTATCTCCCTCGAATGTAAACTTTGCCTTTTTCTCGTCGGGATTTGATGCATCTATTGACCATTTGAATTTTTGTTTATCGCTATTCTCAATAGAAATTTCTACGATTTTAGGTGAAGCCTTTTTATTGCAAAGTTCTCCACAGTTTTCCAGGTCAACCAAGCCATTATTTTCAAGCTCCACAGTTTCTTCATACTGCAACTGTTTGCTCATGTAGCTTTGTTTGAGCAACAGTAAAGATTGGATAACACTTGATTTACCCATACCATTGATACCGGTAAATAGCGTTAGCGGTGCCAAATCAAAGGGCTCCTGCTCAAATATTTTGAAGTTCTTTAATTCTATGCGTGTTATCATTTTAAAATGATTTTAAAAATTCGTTTAACAATCTGAATCTATTGGTCACGGCAGTTTTTGAACCTGTTGTATCGTTTACTGATTTAAACATCGCTTCCTCTTTATTCATATAGGATGAATATTCTTTGATGAAGCGATCACGGTGATTCAGAATTTTGGTGAATTGATTATCGGATAGTTCGACCAAATTCCAGGATATTGTATCAAAAACAGCCTTATTGGGTTGGCGTCCCCATTCACCATTATCCTTTGGCCTATAAAAGCCGTAGCCACCAAATATTTCGGTAGCTCGATGCATGCTCAATTTGAACAGGCTTCTTATTTCGTTCAAATCATTTTCGCTTCTGTGGTACAAGTCATACAATGCTTCTGAAAGAAACAAATCCATCTTACCGCTGTAGTCCTCATAGTTGAAAACCTGAAAAGCAATAAAACGATTGGCGTACTCTCTGTCCATCATACGTCTGGGAGTAACTTTCCCGTTGGTTGCTTGTTTGAACGTTTTTTCGCCTGCCAAATCCTTGGTAAACTGTACGGGTTTACCTTTGAAAATTGCATTTCTGATTTCCTGACCATTAAGACGCAAGCCACCGGTGTTGATACGCTGAAAGATGTTGTATTTCACATCTTCTGGTGTGCCAGGGTTTATAACATAGGCCGTAAGTTCTGCATTCAAAATCCTATCTTTTAAATAACCAGGGAAATCTTTATGCGTAAACGTAAGCCCATTACACTGTTGCCCTAAATATTCGAGAGATTTAAGTTCAAAATCGTTATTAATAAAACCCATAATTGTACCTAATCTTTGGAGACCATCAATTACTCGCCATTTTTTTTGAGTGCCGTCCAAATAGAACATTGGTATAGGCAGTTTGATCATTAAAGACTCAATGAAGCGACTTTTCTGTATAGGGTTCCATAAATCCTTTTTACGCTGCAATTCGTCTTCACTTTCAATGTCAATTTCTGTTTCAATATCTGTGTAACTTTCAATTTCTTCAGTATTTGGAAAGTACATGTCTACGTTCTTTAACTCATCAAAAACAGCCGGATCAATCAGTTTTAAAAGGTCTGATACCCGGAAGTTTTGGAGACGAACATTTACATCATCCGGATCAAAGGATAGCTCCTTTTTGTATTTAAAATCCGATCTGTTAATCTTCCGTATCATGATTCAAATAAGTTTATTTGGTTGGTAGTTGCCGTTCGCACAGTTTTACCTTCCCGTATCAAACTGTCTTTATTAGTGAGCAACCCAAGGGCTTGCTCATGGTCTTTGCTACCTGCAGGAAGCACTTCACACAAGGAAGTGACCACCCTCCAGAAATTGCTTTCCGGCTGGGCAGCTACTTTGCCGATGTATTGCAGCAGCGCATGGCGATTGTTGCCCTTGTACAAGGCCATTGCCCGGTGCACCTGGTCTATCAGGAAATTGTTGGCCCTATCGCCAAGGTTCTTATTGGCTTGGATACGCTCTTCAAAAGTGCC
Organism: uncultured Bacteroidota bacterium; assembly: GCA_903879995.1. Classification (GTDB taxonomy): domain Bacteria; phylum Bacteroidota; class Bacteroidia; order Chitinophagales; family Chitinophagaceae; genus JJ008. Next base: position 1,935 of record CAIRNW010000262.1, on the reverse strand, counting down.
CAGGGTCTGCTTGTTGCCGTTCTTGATGAGAATATACTCGGAAAAGAGCTCGGCCACATTAATGCTTAAACCGACCCGGCTGAACTTGGCGGCATCATCAAACTCGCTTTCGGCAAAACCGTATAGCTGCAACCAACCAATGTAAAATTTCGTAAAGTCATCACCATCAAATCCTTTGAGCAAAGCATTGAAGGCGCTTTCCCTTGCCATTTCCAGTAACTCGGCAACGGTTACTTCGCTGCCATCGGCTTTCTCCACTTTTTCGTATTGGCCGAACTCGCTGACGGCTTTGCCAAAACAGGCAGTTAATAAATCAGCACCGCGGAAGCCTAATCCATATAGTAATTCTACTTCTTTAGAAACGGTCTGTTCAATTGCTTTCTTAACTTCTTTATAGTCTCCGAATCCTTTTCGTTGAGAAGGCCTACAGGAGACAGTGACAGAAGAGGATAAAAAAGCTTGCGCCTTTTTTAATCCGGCCGAGCTTCTTTCCGTATCAATAGCCCAGCTTCCAGTTATATTTATATTAGCACCTAAGATAGAATTACAAAGTGTAGTCCAGGCTTCAGTACTTTGGTGTGCATACATTATACTTACGGTATCCTTTGTTTGAATTTGAATTGCATCAAATATTTGCATTAGTTTTTTCTCAAAATGATTTTTAGCTTTTAACACATCTTCCTCGTGATGATGTTTTAATGCAGTGCATTCATCAGACTTTGGAGTTTGTGGTGTAGCGAAATTTAATGGATATTCATTATGTAAATTCCTCTTTAACCAAACATAGAAGAAATCAGATAAGTCTGCGTAAGCAACAGCATCATAATAAGGTGGGTCAGTAATTACTGAGTCTATGAATTTTGGGCTAAATTGATTTTTATCACCACTTGAGCAATTTGCACATGAAGTATAATTAAAGTAACTCGATTCTGATTCAATATATCTCAGTATCCATTCGAGCTGATTTAAAGCCCCACCTCCTACAGATGCAAAAGGATTTGATTCTGGATAATCAAATACCATTTGAATAGCAGATTTGCCAAATGGGTGTTCAATTTTTTCGCCTATAGTATTCCATAATCCAAAAGTAGTTTCTCGTGATAGGACCCTGTTAAAGAATATTGCCAAATATGTTCTAATACAAAGGGCATACTCTCTATCTTCTTCCACATTTAGTGCTTTTAGATTTCGACTTAGGGAATTTAAAGCTACAAGTTCTCTGTGAGAAAAGATATCCCCCCAGGTATTAAAATTCCATAAACAAAAAGCCATAGCCTTACTATAAGTTATTGGCAACGCCTCTGATGGCCTATACTCAATAATTGGAAGTTTTTTTAATGGATTCAAATCGATTTCACTTGGCAAGCGATATTCTTTTCCTTGCTTACCATCAAAAATTAAAACAAGTAGCCTATCCTCAATTTTACCATCTAAAAATTGTTGCTTTAAAACTGAGTTTTCAGTTGTATTGCCACAACATGGACAAAGTAAATTTCCTCTGGAAATCCAACTTTCATCAGAAAGACCACCTTTTTTTAATTCAAATTCAATTTTATTACCTGATATTTTAGGCTTTAGATACACTTTTTTATCTGCTTTATTAGCCAAATTCATTTGTCTTAATAAAGGAACTTTAGCTTTACAACTTGGATTTGAGCAAGTGCCAACCCTTGCCCAATAGTAAGCGACTGGTTTGTTATTTTTTTCATCAGGAGGATAATATTTTCCAATATCCTTTTCAGTTTCATTTAATAATATTTTAGAATAATATTCTACATCAAACTTTAATCGATTTTCAATACGTACTGCAATAGACTCTCCGTTTTTTACAACTTGATTCTCCAGTGGTTGTAGCCTCCATGATTCTTGACCATATTTTTTGACAAACTGTGCTTTGCTATATATAATGGGTTTTCCATATTTCTGTGGAAATTC
>CAIRNW010000261.1 GCA_903879995.1 uncultured Bacteroidota bacterium | reverse complement strand
ATACGCCCGTATCCAGAGTTTTATTTCCACTACGCAAAAGCATAAATTTGATGTTTTCACCCAACTCGTGGCCGTTTTTCAGGGGCAAAAAACTCTAATCGTGAGCTAAACAGTTACGATATTTTTTAATTATCTCCTAAAAAGGCGAATTTTTACAGATATCGTTTAAAAAGGCGAAAAAAACAGTAGGGAGGGGCCTGCTATCCACTATTACTTAGTGGCTTTCATCCCCTCCCTCACCCAGGCAAACTCATCGTACAGCCCAAAAATGGTTTCCTTGGTGCGGTAGTTACCATATTTGTCGATGTCTTTGCGCTTCACGATGGGAAAGGTTTCAAGAATATAATCCATCTCCTCCTTCTCCAACCCATAGAGATGGGCGTAGATGGCATCTAACTCGCATTGTAGTTGGAAACGTTCTTTGTCGTTCCAGATAAATGGCTTCTCAATTCCAAAATCCTTCCCAAACCCATCAAGATCATGAGCAGTATATGATAATTTTAAGGCTCGCTCCCTTATTTCAGAAAGGACCTGTTCGCTGATCTGTTTTGATTTAATACAGGGGCATTGTTCCAAAATAACTGGTGGAAAATTTAAAGTGACTTTGGCCCTAACTGCAAAGTCAAAGCAAAAGGTGTTCATATTTGCGAGGTGAAGAAGCAAGTCTTCAGGTTCGTCAATAAAAATCAAAAAAGCCGAATTAGAAACCACCGATTGTGGAATAATGGTTGCTATAGAAGTTCTTGCATCGGTAGATCTTGAAATAACTCGATATGCCAAATACCATTTTTTCCCCCATTTCCATTTAGTGCCCTTCTCTTTCGCTAAGCTTTCTGGAGCATAGCTTTTCGGAGTTATTTCAAAATCAAGATTTGACTTCTGAGAATTAGTACAATAAACAACTTGGTCAGAGTTCTCAAGAGCTGTTGCAAATCGATGGTCATATTGATGAATAAATTTACTTTCATAAACCCTTAACAGCCCTTCACCAGAATAAGCATGTAGTGATCCGGATTCAGTACTTATGTTAATCATTCGATGTACATGCGCCGTAGAAGTAAGATCACCATCGGCACGTAGAACTCCAAATCGATACAACTTTCTATTGATATCAACCTCAAACTGATTCTTGAAAGCTGGCATCAATTGATTATTAGGATTGAAAAGTTTCAGCTCATCAAAACCCAAATAGATAGCATTCGGGTTGAACGGAATATCCTCTATATTTTGGAGGAAGAATAAAAATTGAGCCTTCTCTTTTTCATTTTGTTTCGCAATTGTTACAACACTAAATCTATATCGAGAATCAACATGTTGGAAAATCTTCTTACGGTTTTCAAAGTCGTAAATGGACTTTAACCTATTACTCTGAAAGTAATGCCTGAACAACGGAGAGGTAGTATCATCCATGAAGAACCCGGAAGGGATAATGTAGCCACAGGCACCATCCGCATTCAATATTTCTCCAACCTTTTCTGTAAACAAGGGATAGGTATTCAGGAGTCCCTCATTTCCAAACTTGTAAGAGCCGCTTTCCTTAAAAAAGGCAATCTGTTTATTGGTAAAATCGATAGCATCGGCATACTCCTGAAATAATGCTGGTTCAGCTTGCTTCAATGCCTGAATAGCCTTGTTACGCTTGCTTGCATTTTTAATTTCAGAAATTGCGGGTTTACGGATCGCAAAGAACTCCTTATCCTCTAAATTGATTTTCTCCCAAGGAGGATTTCCCAATAAACAATCAAACCCTCCCTTCTCAAACACTTCGGGAAACTCTAAGTGGTAATGGAAGAAATGGTACTGGTCAGCTGTTTTCAATACCCGTTCTATCAGGGCTTCGTTTACTTTTTCGTTTTCCCGCAATTGCTCCAAGGTAACATTGGTGGGATACAGGTTCTGGTCGGTTTCTGTTTTCTCAATAAAGAAAGCAGCCGTCCATACATCGGCCATCAGCCAGTCTTTGAACTGGCGTTCCATTTTTTCCAGCTTGCGGTATTCTTCCTCTGCTTCTTCCACATCGCTGTTATCTTCCTGCTTGCGGTTATTGAGGGCTTCCCGGAGGCGGAGCAATTCATCGGTTTGATTGCGGCCAAACTGGAGGCCATATTGGGTCTGTGGTTCGTTTACCCTGTTCAGGTCTTCTAATTGCTTGCGTATTTTCTTTTTGAGTTCGGTGCAAAGGGCAGGGTTATCATTCCCTATTGGCTTATAGGCTTCTTTGGGTATTCCTTTTTTGATTAACTCCGGTGTAGCACCAATCAGGGAGTTGCCGCACTTTAGTTTGTGGTCCAAAAAAGTAAGCGGCATATCGGGCAGGGAGGCGGTAATCCATAGGGAGAACTTAGCCAATTCAATGGCCATGGGGTTCAGGTCAACCCCATAAATGCAATGCAGCAATACATCCCGTTTCGCTTCCCGCAGTTGATCTTCCGTGGGGCGTTCTTCCTCGCCCATGCGGATGAGGGCCAATTCTTCACCCAGCTTTTCCAGGGCTGCACAAATAAAAGCACCGGAGCCACAGGCAATGTCAGCTACTTTTAAATTCAGCAGGGCAGATTCTTTTTCAGCTTGTGTGGTCTTGTCTTTTAAGGCATTTTGTATCACCGGCACCAGGGCAGATTCTATCAGCTGAGCAACCAGGCGGCTATCGGTGTAATACGAGCCGGTGGTTTTGCGGTCAGTACCCCGGTCGTCCAGGTAAAACTCACCTCGTTTAATTTCTCTTTTGCTAAGTGTAAAGTTTTCCCTCGCCAGTTTGGGTTCATAATCGAGTAAACTTTCGTACACTGAACCCAGTTCATCAATGGCCAGGTTGGCATAGTTGATGCGGTTGCTCAGGTTATCCAGTTTAAAATAACTGAGGCGGTAAATGGCATCGAGCAGGAACTTATTCTTGAGTGAAAGGTCTTTGATAACCGCTATCTTTTTATCCGAGAAGAGCTGGCCGCCAAAAGCATTTATGGTATCGCCATTTTTGAATGTGTATCCACCCGCTACCAGTTTGAACGTGATTTTCAACCCTTCCCACAAATCATGTTCTTCATCATGGCTGTAATTACCCTTCTCGGCCCTTTCCCGTAATGCATTTAAACTATAGGTGCGGGCATAGATGCTGCTGCGCACCGGCAGCCAGCCTTTTTGCTCGGCAAACATCAGGAAGAGCAGTCGGTAAATGATGTTCAGGATTTCCCCATAAAAGGCTTTCACCTTTCCATTCTGAAACTCATCAGGATTCAGGTTTTCGGCAAAGCCGTTACCTAACTTTTCAATGGCTTCAATAACCTGGTCCCGCAGTTTGTTACCAACTTTTACACCTGTTTCTCTTGACTTTTTATGAAAGCTTTCCAACAGGCAGTTATCCTCCTTCTCTATTGGATTTCCTTCTTCATCGTATGCTGTTTCCTGTTCACCCTGGTATTCATTTTCAATGCGTGAACGGTGAACAATGCGATAGAATACCCTGAATTGTTCAGTGTCTGCCGTTTCAAATATCCCCTCCAGGTCAAATTCCAGAAAACCTTTGGTGATGGAATGGTAGAAATCGCGAAGGAGACGCAGCTTCTTTCCATTGGTCAATATGGCCCACTGATGGTGGCTGGTATTCAGGTATTGCTGGAGACAATCCTGCGGACTTTTGTTGACATGCGTCCTGCTGTGCTTATCCTTAGTGTCGAAGTCCTGGCCTGAATGCATCATATGTATGAAGGGGGCGTATTCACTATCCCAGGCTTTGTAGGGGATATGATATTCGGTACCCGATTCACTTTTTACATTGGATGGAACAAATACCGGTTGATACCCCAATGCTCTCAATAGGGGAAAAATCCACTTGTTCCTAAGTTCAGTATTATCCAGCTTGTTTTCAATAATATGGGTGCGGTGTTCTTCCCAGCGTTCACGCAGCTTTTCAAAGGTGGTGGCAATGAGCTCATCTACCTTTTTCACATCAGGACCAAAGCTTTTGTCTTTCACATATTCAGCCTTGGTTTCGTTGGCAAGAGCCAGACAGAAATCTTCCGTGATGATATTACCGCTTGATTTAATAAAACTCAATGCCATGCTATCGTTGCAATTAAAGCGGTTGAATAATGGTGATGGTTAACAGGTCGTGACCGGCTTCTTCAATATAAATGATATCATCCAGCCAGGCAGGTTGTTCTGTGCTCATGCTCTCCACCAGGATTTTCTTATACAGCTCCTGTCTTTCCTCAATCAACTTAAACCTTCTTTCCTTGATTTTAGCCTCAATTAATAGATGAAGGCCTTCAAAATTCAAGGCATCCTTTATCTGCTCAGTCAAATCAGTCTGGGATAAACTGCGTGTAGTTTGAGCAGGGGTAAATTGGGTAGTTGACAAAGCCTTCTCTGAGAAACTATCAACGGCAATGGTGATAAGCTCTTCAATTACCCGCTTTTCTTTTAACCCTACCGTGTAACGCACCAGGAAATTATAGAGGTATACAACGGTATCCACTTCTCCGCAGAAGAAATAAGCATTGCGACCATACAATCCCTTATCTGTAAAAAACTCTGCCTTTACCAGTTCTATCAATTTGCGAACAAACGGGTGACCCGCATCGAGAATGATGGCGTCTGGATTGGTTAAAGCTAATTCCGGATCGAATGTTACTTTCTTCAGGTTATCACCAAATCGACTGATGATTAAACGGGGGTCGTTGATCGTGATTTCATAAAAACCAGGACCTTTTTCAATTAAAGCGGAGTTGAAACGGGAAAGGGCAGCTTTTACAAAAATCAATACCTCCTCCTGTGAGCCTACTATCCGCTTGGTTTCTTCAATACGCCTGTCAATTTCAGGCAGTTCAATATCCAAGCTGCTATAGAAGGACTCTTCTTCAATCTTCTTTTTGCGCTTTTTATCCTCTTCAGAAGAACTAAATACACGCCTTACAGCTTGTTTGGTTTCATCTACTCCTACTGCTGAGAAAAGGTCTGGTATATTTGGATTTGCCTGAGTCTTTTTTTTCCTTCTGCTTTTAGTAGCTTCCGAAACCAACTCTTTTAAAGAATCCTCATCGCCAAAGAAAGCAGCAGCATAATCCCTGTCGCTTTCCATCGTTTTCTTTTTATCAATAAGCAATTGCAGGATTTCCTTATCCAAAGATTTGTCTACCACTAAAGTTCGGATAGATACTGTTTCATGTTTTTGGCCAATTCGGTCTACACGGCCATTACGCTGCTCTAAGCGATTGGGGTTCCATGGTAGTTCATAGTGTACCACATTGGAAGAAAGGCGCTGTAAGTTCAAGCCCTCTGAAATCACGTCGGTAGCGATGAGTATAGCCGACTTTGCACGCTCGAACTTTGCAAAAATTTCAGTGCGTGCATTCAGGCTCATATCACCATGCATCACAAAGGTTTCAAACTCTCTCAATTTGAGATTTTTTTCGAGATAATCTAACGTGTCTTTGTATTTTGTAAAAACGATGATTTTAGGATCTTTGGTCATCAATTCGGGAATGATTTCTTTTTTTAGCTTTTGTAGCTTTTCATCATCGCTTGGAGATAGGGTTTCTCCAAATTCAATAATCCTTTTCAATTCAGCTATTTCATCCTGACTGAGTGCTTCAAAGTCCAAACGTAGCGATGCCATTTCTTCGGAAACACGTTCATCTTCGATGGATGCATCAAATAGAGATTGTTGTAGTGTTTCCTCTGAAGTTTCATCCGCAATGTCTGTAGCGTTTTCGATTGAATAGATGCGATTCTTCAGCGACTGTAAAACAGCATAAGGCGAACTGATGGCTCTTTTTTGCAGGTGGACTGCCACCCAGTTAGCAATGTTTATGACCCTTCTTGACTCACTACCACCGGCAGACTTCAAAATAAAATCACCATAACGTTCTACTGCATCTAATAGCTGCATGAGTTTGCCATTTGCTTTTGGATCAATAATAACTTCACGTTGATCTCTTACAGGAAAAGGGGATTTCTTCCCTTGTTTGGCATACCACGCTTCGAGCTTCTTCCTGTTGCGTTGAATTACATTGTACCGTGCTTTAGACTTATCAAATAAAATTTCGCCCGAGCCATTATACTTCACTATTTCCGGATTGAGTATGTCCAAAATACTTGCGAACGAGTCGGAATAACCGTTGTGGGGTGTAGCCGTCAAAAAAAGCAAATTAGAAATCTTGCTTCCCAAATCCCTAATCATCTCATACCGTTTCTGTTGCTTAGCTGCCTGAACGGTACTGTGTGGCCTTGCGCAGAGATGAACTTCATCCACGAGCATCAAATCCCATTGTTGTTCCTGAATTTGCTGTTTGATATCAGGAGCCTTGGCATAGTCAACTGATGCAATTACAAATTGAAAATACTGCCAAGGATTGGCACCAGCTGGCAACTCTTTTTCAAATTCCTTCCTGGAAAATGAGTCAATGATGGTAGCCTTAATGTGGAAGAAATAATCAAGCGCCTCTTTCCATTGTTGTTTAAGGTTGGCCGGTATTAAGAAAAGGACCCGTTTCACTTTACCTCTTTGAACCAACTCGGATATGATCAAGCCAGCTTCGACCGTTTTACCTAAACCTACATCATCACCAATGAGCATTCGGGTATTGGGCTTTTCTAAGGCCAGTACCAACGGCACCATTTGGTAGTTATACGGAATAACTGAAGAACGGTGTAAACTAAGAAAAGGGGCAGAGCCATGAATTAGGTCAAACTGATAGGCTCGCAACAACAACCTTTGAGCCGTCAGATCACCCGGCAATGCTGCATTTATCCTTTCAAACTTTTCCTCTCTTATGTTTTCAATGTCAGCAAGGAACACTCGCTGATCATTTGAATCTCCCGAAATAGGAGTAGCGACTATTTCAGAACCATCAAACTCATCAACACGCCATAAGCGGTTTCGCATGTTGATGATGATACCTGGTTTTATGTTAGGGTTGATCATTTATTCAGCTTTCTCTTTTTTACAATTTTCGTAACTGTT
>CAIRNW010000260.1 GCA_903879995.1 uncultured Bacteroidota bacterium | reverse complement strand
ATTACCCGAAATCAAATGATGCGTTGTAGCGATAGCGCAGAGAAAATTATTAGGGTTCTGAATCATTGCTTAATTGAGGTGCCTACTGCGTTTACTCCAAACAACGATGGATTGAATGACCAGTTTAGACCACATAACGCCTTGAAAGCCATTAATTATCATTTTCGTGTTTTTAATCGCTGGGGGCAATTGGTCTTTGAAAGCCGCAACTGGTTGGAAAAGTGGGATGGAAAAATCAATGGACAGACCCAGGAAACAGGTGTATATGTTTGGGTTCTCTCCTACACGCATCGGGACACTGGGCAATCAGTATTCAGAAAAGGAACAGTTACCCTGATCAAATAGCCTAAATTTTTGATTTTGTGCAAATACAAGGGGTGGCCTATCTTTGCACATGGCAACAAAAAAATCTTCCCCCGCTTTTACTGATCGATTCTTTGGCGAAGGACTCACGTTCGACGATGTGCTTCTTATGCCTGGCTACAGCGAAGTATTACCCAAAGAGGTTGATATTCGTAGCCAATTGACCCGCTCCATCACTTTACATGTCCCCTTATTATCTGCAGCCATGGATACCGTAACAGAGGCTTCATTGGCTATTGCATTAGCCAGGGAGGGTGGTCTTGGTATTCTTCATAAAAACATGAGTATCGAGCGACAGGCAGAACAAGTGAGAAAAGTAAAAAGAAGTGAAAGCGGAATGATTATAGATCCGCTCACCTTACGGGCAGATGCTACAATCGGACAAGCCCTTCGAATGATGCAGGAGAATAAAATCGGTGGAATTCCCATTGTTGATCAAGCTGGCAAATTAGTGGGCATTCTAACCAACCGGGATTTGCGATTTGAAGTTGACCTCAAGAGAAAGGTGAGTCAAGTAATGACCTCCAAAGATCTATACACGGCTCCAGCAGGAACTGATTTAAAAAAAGCTGAGCAACTTTTCAAAAAAACAAAAGTTGAAAAACTTCCAATCATTGATAAGCAAGGTAAACTAGTTGGCCTTTTTACTTATAGCGATATCCTCAAATTGAAAAGTAATCCCAATGCAGTAAAAGATAGTTTTGGAAGATTACTGGTGGGGGCCGGAGTAGGTATCACTAAAGATTTTATGGATCGAGTGGCTGCACTTCACCACGTGGGCGTGGACGTCATTGCCATGGATAGTGCGCATGGGCATAGCAAGGGCGTTATCGATGCCCTTAGAAAAGTAAAAAAGGAATACAAAGGGTTGCAAGTGATTGCAGGAAATGTAGGAACAGCCGCAGGTGCAAAAGCATTAGCTGATGCAGGTGCCGATGCTGTTAAAGTTGGAATAGGACCAGGATCCATTTGCACCACTCGGATTGTAGCTGGAACCGGTGTACCACAATTAACGGCCATTATGGAAGCAGCGCATGCGTTGAAGCAAAAAAATGTTCCGGTCATCGCAGATGGAGGAATTCGTTATACGGGAGATATGGTAAAAGCGCTGGCCGCAGGAGCTAATTGTGTGATGATGGGAAGTGTATTTGCAGGTACCGAGGAAAGCCCTGGCGAAACAATTATTTACGAGGGCAGAAAATTCAAAACCTATCGCGGAATGGGCTCCTTGGGCGCCATGGCAACTGGAAGTAGTGACCGCTATTTTCAGGATGCAGAGCAAGATGTAAAAAAGTTTGTACCGGAAGGAATCGAAGGCCGTGTGGCTTATAAAGGCTATCTCAAAGAAGTAGTTTATCAATACACGGGCGGCTTACGAGCAGGTATGGGTTATTGTGGAGCTAAGAATATAGCTGCACTGCAAAAAGCAACCTTCATTAAAATTACCAATGCCGGAATGCACGAAAGCCATGCGCACGATATTGATATTACCAAGGAGGCTCCAAATTACAGCAGAAAGTAAATAGCTTTATTGCAGAATAAGGTTTCATGAAGTACCGCCCCCTGCTATTGTCTCTATCTACTGGTGTAATGGCATGGCTTGCCTGGCCTGATAGCTCGTTCACCTTTCTCATCTTTGTTGCCTGGATTCCCTTACTATTTTTAGCTGCAGAAACCAAGTCTAGTAAAAAGTTCTTTTTACTTAGCTATCTCAGCCTGCTCATTTGGAACGTAGGAACCACTTGGTGGATTTGGAATGCCACGGCACCAGGAGCTGTGGCCGCATGGCTTGCAAACAGTTTACTGATGTGTTTTCCCTGGTTAGGATATCATATTTTATTACAAAAAAAATCAGGATGGTTGAGCGGTTTATCACTCCTTGCATTTTGGCTTTGCTTTGAGTTCATTCATTTGCAAGACTGGGGGCTAAGTTGGCCCTGGCTAACACTTGGAAACGTTTTTGCAAATCAAATCGAATGGGTGCAGTGGTATGCGGTAACCGGGGTGGCGGGCGGTTCACTTTGGGTACTCCTTTCCAACCTTCTTTTATTCGCGTATATCAACTCAGCAATTAATAAAGATGGAAAGCGAATTCGTTTCTTACTCTATTGTGCCACTGTATTGTTAAGCCCGCTGATTATTTCATTTCTCATTTATCCAAAACAAGAAATCTACGGAATTCACAAAAAGGAAGTAGTAATCATACAACCCAATATAGATCCTTATAAAAAAATTACAAGTGGAACGGAACAAGAACAACTAGGTGATTTGCTGACTTTAACGGCCCAAACTACCTCCAATAACACTGCTTTAGTACTGTGGCCGGAAACTGCACTGTATAGCCGATATGGATACAACGAAGCGGATTTGCAGCATGAAACAAACCTAGTCCCTGTCTTTCAATATCTGAATGCACAACCTCATGTATCAATTTTCACAGGCATCGAAAGCTATAATTTATTAAAAGCGCCCACCACTTTCAGTCGCATCATTCCTGGAACTAACACCCACTTTGAAGCCTACAATGGAGCATTATTAGTAGATAGCAAAGGAATACAGGGCACTTACCATAAATCAAGATTGGTACCGGGTGTTGAAACATTACCCTGGTTTCTTCGCTTTCTGGACACCTGGTTCGAAAAATTTGGTGGAGTTACCGCAGGGTATGCCAAGCAAAACGATAGAGTAATACTTGAAGAAAAAAATGGATTCAAATTAGCACCGGCTATTTGCTATGAAAGTATATATGGTGATTTTATGCGTCAGTATATTAAAAAAGGAGCTAATCTGTTGACTATAATCACCAATGATGGTTGGTGGAAAAATACACCAGGTCACCGCCAACACCTGCACTATGCAAGACTCAGAGCGGTTGAAACAAGAAGCTGGGTGGCCAGAAGTGCCAACACAGGGATTAGTGCATTTATTGACCCCGCCGGAAATATTCATACTCCGCTTGGCTATAATAAAAGAGGAACAATCAAGGCAGCGATACCCTCCGTACAAAACAAATTAACAATTTATGTCAAGTATGGAGATTGGCTCTTCCAACTCTTTTGTGCTATTGCAATAATAATATTAGGAAAATCGTTGTGGGCTAGGTTTCAACCAGAAAGATGATTGGTTGCATTCCTGTTCGTAATTTTACCTGGCTTGATGAAAAAGTACCTGCTTGTTTTTTTATTGACACTATTCGTGTGTCCACCCCTTTTTGCTGCACACATTAAGGGAGGATTTTTTACGTACCAATATTTAGGAGCGGGAAGCGGAACCAATCTGCGTTATCGTGTCACGTTAACCGTTTACATGATTTGCAACCCCAGCAGTGGCCAATTATCAAACCCTATTAATTTTTCCTTTTTCAACGCGGCTACTAATCAATTTATACGTAATGAAAGTGTTGCCATTACTAACCAATACACACTGAGTAAAACGTATGACGAACCCTGCATCACAGGAAATGAAGTAGGTTGTAAGTATACCATTGTGATCTATGACTTGGCTGCCGTAGAGTTACCTGCCTTGCCAGAAGGATATATAGTCTCTTACCAGCGATGTTGCCGAATAGCTGGTATCAACAACTTGGTGAACAGTGGCGCTGTTGGAAATACTTTTTCCATAAAAATTCCGGGAAGTAATACCGGACAAAATGCACAAACCAATAGTAGTCCACAGTTTTTGGTAAATGATACTGCGGTGGTTTGTCAGAATAGTTATTTCCAATTGAATTTTTCAGCTACAGATCCCAATAGCGATTCACTTAGCTATCAATTTTGTGAAGCCTACGAAGGAGCCAGCCAATCTGCGCCATCACCTGATGTGGCATCTAACCCTCCCTATAATACAGTTCCCTATGCGCCCTTATTCAGCGGCGGAACTCCACTAGGAAGCGGTGTCACCATCAACCCGGTGACAGGATTAATCAGTGGAATTGCTCCAACGATGGTGGGCCAATATGTGATTTGCGTCTGTGTGAATGAATATAGAAACGGTATCTTGATTGCAACTACAAGAAAAGAATTACACTTGGAGGTAAGCGACTGTAGTCCTTTGCGAGCACAATTAAATCCACGACCGGCTTTCTGTGATGATCTGAATGTAAGCTTCCAAAACGACGCTTCAGGCAACCCACCAAATGCTGATTACTTATGGGACTTTGGAGATCCTGCCAGCGGCACAAACAATACCTCCACATTGGCTTCTACAACGCATACGTTTTCTGCACCCGGAGATTACAATGTAAAATTGAGGGTAACGCTTCAAGGAATTTGCTCGGACAGTTCTACCACGGTAGTGCGGGTTTGGCCAGGTTTTTATCCGGGCTTCACAAGCAATGGAATCTGTGTTTTAACCCCCTACCAATTTACCGATACCACCCGAGTTGGATATGGTGTGGTTGATTATTGGCATTGGAATTTTGGAGACAATACAACACTAGCGGATACTTCCAGAGTTCGTAATCCGCAATACAACTACCCAGGCCCAGGGCCTGCTACCGTAACCTTAATAGTTCAATCCAGCAAAGGATGCAGAGATACGATACAACAAACTATCAATATTCTTGACAAACCCCTTATCACGATGGGTTTTACGGATACATTGATCTGTCAATATGATTCCGTTCGATTAAATGCCAATGGTGTTGGAAATTTTAGCTGGTCTCCCACTACGGCCATGCTCAATAGCAATACAGCTAATCCAACTGTATTTCCTATGAGTACTACTTGGTACTATGTTAATCTTGAAAACAGCGGATGCGTCAACAGAGATTCAGTAAAAGTAAATGTCACTACCGGTGTATTTATCAATCCGATGAGTGACACCACTATTTGTCAGGGAGACACTATCCGACTACGTATTGCTTCCAACGGCCTACAGTATAACTGGACACCTGCCGGTAACGTAGATGATGCTACCCTTCAATCGCCATTAGCGGTAACAAACAGTAATACCACGTATCAAGTAACCGGAGTAATTGGGAGTTGCAGCGAAACCAAACAAATTTTAGTACGAACGGTACCCTACCCCATTGCCCGTGTTTCCCCGGACACAACCATTTGCTATAATAGCACCGCGCAACTTAGAGGTTCAAGTAATGGGAGCAGTTTTGTATGGCGACCATCCTCCTACTTAAATAATCCATCTAGTTTATTTCCTATAGCTCGACCTCCTGCAACACAACAATATATTTTAGCCGTCTTTGATACGCAAGGTTGTCCCAAACCAGGCTTAGATACCATTGTGGTAACAGTACTTCCTGAGGTAATTGCTTTTGCAGGCAGAGACACTTCTGTAGTAATTGGCCAACCGCTCCAACTAAATGCAAGCGGAGGATTAACCTACAATTGGAATCCAGGCACTGGACTATCGTCCACCAGCATTGCAAACCCTATTGCACGTTATACAACCGGCTCGAACCAAATTAGGTATAGAATGATTACGCGGGATGCAGCCAATTGCGCTGATACAGCCTATTTGACTGTTCGTGTATTTCAAACAGCGCCAAGCATATTTGTACCCACCGCATTCACTCCAAATAGTGACGGAAAAAATGATGTGATACGACCCATCATGGCAGGGATCAAGGAACTAAAACACTTCCGCATCTTTAATCGTTGGGGCCAATTAGTGTATGAAACAAAACAGGAAGGAGATGCCTGGGATGGAAAAGTAAACGGACAGCTACAAGGCACGCATGTTTTTGTTTGGACAGTCAGCGCAATTGACTATTTAGATCAGCCCTATTTTGCAAAAGGCTTGATCACCCTGATTCGGTAAAGAAGTTGCTTCTTATCCTACCTTTACACGATGTCATCTATTGTACTCATCACTGGAGCCACTTCGGGTT
>CAIRNW010000259.1 GCA_903879995.1 uncultured Bacteroidota bacterium | reverse complement strand
GCCCGCTCGCTGGAAGCAGCTGGATATGTAGTGGACCAACTCCCTACGATCTCACAAGAAGAAACAGTTGCTACTATTGAAAGATATACTGGACTTGTATTAACTACTCGAATCAAAGCAGACCAGTCCTTATTGGAAAAAGCAAAGAACCTGAAATGGATTGGTCGATTGGGAAGTGGAATGGAATTGATCGATACTGCTTTTGCTGCTCAACAAGGGATTATTTGCGAGAGCAGTCCGGAAGGAAATCGGCTTTCAGTTGCCGAACATGTGTTGGGAATGATCCTCGGGCTGAATCATAAAATTGCAGCGGCAGATTTAGAAGTACGCCGTCGTCATTGGAGAAGAGAGCAGAACCGAGGCACGGAATTGAGTGGTAAAACGGTTGGTATCATTGGTTTTGGTAATACAGGTAGTGAGCTGGCACGATTACTGGTTCCATTCAATGTAAACTTGTTGGTCTACGACCGTTTTAAGTCTGGTTTTGGAAACCAATTTGTACACGAGTCCACACTCGAAGTCATTCAACAGCAGGCCGAGATTATTAGTTTTCATGTGCCACTTACGGAATTGACCACCAACATGGTGAACGCTGCTTTTTTGAATACACTACAAAGACAACCCTTGTTGGTGAATACTTCCAGGGGGGCCATCATTCAGCTGGAAGATTTGATTGTTGCATTAGAACAGGAAAAATTACGAGGGGTTGCGTTAGATGTTCTTCCCAATGAAGATTTAAGTTCCTATACCCCCCTTGAGAATGAACAACTTGAAAAATTAACCCGTAAGGATAATGTCTTATTAACGCCCCATATTGCGGGGTATAGCTATGAGGCTTTTGAACGAATGTCTACCGTTCTGCTGTCTAAGCTGGGAATTAAGGCTGTTTTTTAAAATTTGTATATTTGCACTACGCGCAACGCTTCGGTTACCACTGAGGCGTTGCTCTTTTTTTAACATCAAGCTAAGATCATGAGTACCATTCAGTATGTAACAAAGGAAACCTTAGAGCAGATGAAAGCTGAGTTGCAGCGTATGCGAGCCGTGGATCGTCCGGCTGCCAGTAAAGCCATTGCAGAAGCACGCGAAAAAGGCGACTTAAAAGAAAATGCAGAATACGATGCCGCTAAAGAAGCACAAGGGATATTAGAGGCACGGATTGCAGCATTGGAGGGAGCTATGGCCAATGTGCGTGTATTGGATGAATCTGCCATTGACACCAGTAAGGTTTCTATTCTCACCAAAGTGGCCCTGACTAATCTCAAAACTAATAAGCAGGTTGTCTATAAAATTGTGAGTGAGAATGAGGCAGATCTCAAAGCCGGAAAAATTTCTGTGACATCGCCTATCGGGAAAGGAATCCTTGGTAAAAAAGTTGGTGAAACAGCAGAAGTGGTAGCGCCTGCAGGCACCTTGAACTTTCGTATCGATTCAATTACGGCTGGCTAAATTTTAGTTATGACTTTATTTTCTCGCATTATCAACGGAGAAATTCCCTGTTATAAAATAGCAGAGAACCAATTGTTCATTGCTTTTTTGGATGTATTTCCCCTGCGAGAGGGCCATGTATTGGTTGTCCCCAAAATTGAAGTCGATAAAATTTTTGATTTGCCCGATTCCTATCTGCAAGAGATGTTGGTTTTTGCCAAGCCTATTGCCAAGGCCATTGAAAAAACATTTCCCTGTGCGCGTTGCGGTGTAGAGGTTATTGGATTAGAAGTACCCCATGCTCACATGCATCTAATTCCCATTAATACAGCTAATGATTTGAATTTTGC
>CAIRNW010000258.1 GCA_903879995.1 uncultured Bacteroidota bacterium | reverse complement strand
TACTATGAGCTTCCCCCCATTCTTCGACAGCTACCCCCCTAAATTAAGCGATAGAAGCAGGGTTGAAGAGATTGATTTATTCGAAGCGAAGAGCAGAAAAAACTGCCCTTCTGCTACGAATCGTGTTTTGGTTGGTTTGTGTACGCTACCTTACGCCCGACTTAAACCGTACTTATCCACACAGGGGTCAGACCTCCGGAATAAACACATCCAAACATTAGCATCGTTTATTTATTCAGAACGTTGGGCATTCAGTCTTTTTGTCTCTTTTGAAAGAGTTGATTATTTTTATTCTATAACCAAGACTAAAGCCAAAGTAATTTATTGGCTTAATGCTTAATTCATGCGGCGATTCAGATATATTACTATTTATGCCTTTATGGAAGTATCCTTTAAATTCTATGTTTTTCCAGTATCCTCGAATACTTACGTTTAAACCTTGATCTATCATTAAAGATTTAAACTTAGAATATGTCTGTTCCTGAAATGTATATGTTAAGTCTTTTAATTGATTGTAATCATAGCCAATCCCAATCGTTAAGTAACTAATTATGAGGTAATTTAGTGAAACATTTCCCCGCCAATAATCAAATTCAAAGCCATCAAGTGAAACTGGGCTGTAAATTGATGCTTCAGCCTGCCTTCTTGCAAAATTTAAATAAAATGAAGCACTTAATTTGTCATAGATTGTCTGTTCAATTTCAATACCATACTGTAATCCTTTGATGGAGTAAGGCGGGTTCAATACTTCAAATCCGTGAAAATCTGGGGCTATGAAAACAGATTCCATAGACATAAAGTCATACCCTATACTTGGGGTGAAGTAGGTTTGAGAAAAGGAGGAATTGCAAATAAAGGAAAGTGACAAAGTCAGAACTAAGTATTTCATATGATAAGGTTTGAATAGTCAAAAAAATGGAAGAAGTTTTGCAGCCATTTTATTGACGCTGCAAAACCCCTTCCGAGAATATTGAGAATATTAGTCAGTAAGGAAGGCCTTACTGACTTTGACTATTTCACCTTTTTCACTATAAAATATCAAGACTAATATTCCATGATATTGGAGTTCGTTCCTTTGTAAACTGCTTGTGTTTTTTTCAAAAACTTGCCTTCCCATGAGGTCAAACGCACGAACCTTGACGTATTTGATATCGGTTTGCTCTGAACTGCTATAACTAAATCTGTCTTCACCTTCCTCATTTTGCAGTTCGTTATATTCTTCGCACGTTGGGTCGTCGCCGTTACAATCAACAAGTTTTATTCTCCTTTCTACTGAGTATGATTGTACTCCAAGGCCAGCAAGAGTAGGGGAATATAACTTAATTGTAATGTATTGAGGATAATAAGGATACTTTGGAAAATCAATCAGGGTCAGGCAGTTGCCGCCCTCTTGACGGTTTCCTTCCATTCCATAAACGGATTCATACTCTGTGCTTTTTTTCCCAATGATTGTCCACCGGAAATAGGTTCCCGGCGGGTATACTCCGCATGCACAGAGATTGAAGTATTCATTTTCTTCACAAACAATATTACCGTCTCCACATATTGAAACGCTACATGGGGGTACTACACCGTTAGAATTTGCAAAACCCGTTGGGACGCAAATAGCCTCCCATGCTCTTGCAACAGCAAGAAACTCATTCGAACATCTGCCAAACTGGTCTTCAACGACAGTCATGGTTGCTTCCATCAAATCGGGGTAGTCGCTGTTGACACCAATTTGCGGAAGTGCCTCCAACAATATATTAAGTGCCGGCAACATCCCCAACGCAGGGATGCTATTCGCCTGACTTCCTTGGCTAATTAAAAAATACCAGTGGCCTATGGGCTGACCACGTGAATGTTGTTGTGTCGGAGCGGTTGTAAGGCAGTCAAATACTGGGTCTTCTAAATTTCGAATTGTGTTTTGATCGTTACCGATCAATGGTTCATCATCAAACATTATCCAATCAACATTACCTTGTATTTGGCTTTCTATGTAAGTTCCTATAATGTCACTTATTCCCTCATGTAGAGAACGGTTGCCAGTATTTGTGTAATTTAAGAATTGATTCAAGTAGGTATGGCCTAATTCATGAGCAGCAAGGTCAAATAATGAGAATGGGCGGTCATTCCAAAAGCCGATTTGAATAAATGCATTATCAATCGTTGATCCAAATAAAGAAAATGCATTGTCGTCATCACATGCAGCCGCCCTAACAACACCAAATTCGATGTCCAATTCATCAAATTCTGGAACCACAGAACTTACAACGTGAAACACCTGATATACTTCAGGGTCTGCTTCATTAGTCCATTCAGTTGCGTTATTAGTAACTGGAATTAGGTTTTCTGTCCACTCATTAAGGTTGATTCCTATTGGGCAGTTCGCATTAAAGTCATATGTCCTGACTCTACCATCGGGTGTCTGCAAGGAAGTGGAATTTCCATCTGTTCTATCATTCAAAAATTGATTTCCATATGTAGGCGTAGGCGCATTGTGATTCATTCTTGAGTCAATTGTTTGAATCACACTTCCTGTATGGGCATCAATCCACGAAATTTTCGGATAATCTTTGTTGTAAGCAACTCGCCAAACCAGCCTGTATTCACATTGATTGGTAAGGTTGTGTGTTACAAGAAGTTTGGAACTCTCCACATTCTGTACTTCCAGAATTGATGGAATATTTGTTGATGGTACGGTTGGATTGTGATTCAATGAGATTTCAGTCAGAATGTGTGGCGCCATCATGTATGCCTCTGCACACGGGTCGGTTGGGCCACCTGGACCAATGTAAGCAGTCGTATAGCCGCCACCGTCTACTTCAACTCCATAGTAGTACTGCTGATACTTGCGAAAAAACTTCGTGCTGTCAAGTCGGCTTTTCGTCTCTTTCACCAATTGGAAGGCTGTTCCAGTCGTTACCCCCAATTTTTGAAAAAGCAAATCCATGCTGTCCTCTTTTTCTGGATTTAGAAGTAGTGTGCCATTTTCACGAACTGCCGATACAAGGGGCTTAACCAGCTCAATTTGGCTACTTTTGGCAAAGGCATTGTAGTTTGAGCAGTCCGATGCTGGCTGGTAGTTGTTTTCTTGGGCATCCAAGGTGCTTGCAAAGCAAATGAAGAGCAACGTGATTAAAATTGGATTTTTCATAAACCTAAAAAGTTTTATGCTGAACGGCAGCCTGACCGTTTGGGAGATGTTCCCGTTATTTTCGACTGTGATTTATTTTCTAGTCGATGCTAACGAAGGCTTTACGCAACTCCCCGTATAGCCACTATTGCGTGAAAATCCGCTTTGTAACTACTCTTTACCCAAGCCGCAGTTGCGTGAATCCAACCAGTTTGAGCTGGATTCACGCAACTGGTTATCCCAAAAGTAAGAGGTGGCGTTTGGCTCATTAAGTAATTATTTTAAGAGTAAAAGTAGGTTTAAACTTCAAATTTCCAAATCATCCAGCGGAGATTTTATTTTATCCCAACTTTTTTTGGTGATATGGGTGTAAATCTCTGTGGTTTTGGTGCTTTCGTGCCCCAATAGGTCCTGAATATACCGTAAATCTACTCCCTTTTCCAATAAATGCGTGGCGAAAGAGTGGCGCAAAGTATGCACAGTAGCCAATGGATTGATCCTGGACCGTTCTTTTGCCGCCGTAAATATGGCCTGTACGCTCCGATCACTGTATGCGCCACCGTCCGCCCCTTCAAACAGCCAATGAACCGGGCGATAATAGGCCAAATAGGCCTTTAGCATCGCTTCTGTCTTTCCTGCCAGAATGGTACACCGATCTTTTTTGCCCTTCCCATCGCGTACAAAGATTCGGTGTTCATTTACCTGTATATCCGTTAACCTCAATTTTGTCAGTTCTCCAAGTCGAAGCCCGGCAGAATAAATAAACATGAGAATGCAGCGATGTTTGAGGTTGTCAACAGAGCGCAGAAGGCGCGTTACCTCGTCCTCCGTTAACACCTGTGGTAATTTTTGTGGCTTTTTGGCTTGTACAAGACCCTCGACTTTCTCGGTCTGGCTCAATACTTCGCTATAAAATATCTTTATGGCACAGGATATCTGGTTCTGATATGATTCCGTGATGTGTCTCGTGGAGACAAGGTGCATGAGGTATGCATTTATCTGTTTACGCGTGATGTCCCTTGGCTTGATGTCATCGTAATGCATAATAAATTGCCGCAGCGAATTCTTGTAAGACTTGATGGTGCGCCAGCTATACCGTTTTAGCGTAAGCATTTGCTCCAAAGCCACTACAGCTGCCTCGTATCGGGCAAGAATGATTTTTTCCGGAGTCTTGAGCTGCCTTTCTGGCTCTGGAAGTCGCTCCGGTATATCGTCCGACCGCTGGAAGCCCCACTGCAATTGATCTTTTGAAAAATACTGGTCTAGGAATCGGAGTGTCAATTTGGTGTAAGGTATCTCCCATACCTTTTGTTCGGCATTCCACCGCCTGCCATGTATATTTTTAACCTTCTCAAGATGTTGCGGAACCAAGTGAAAAGGTAAGTGCAAAGTCAAATAATCGCAGTTCCCGGGATTTAAACAGATCCCGATCCTGTGTTCAGGGCGAAGTATTTCAGGGTTAGGCTGGGCCAATAAGCGACCTTTAGAAACCATAGGAAGTGAGGCGGCCTCTTGCAACGTTTGCCGTAAATCTTCTACTGATGCTTTTTGAAAGAGGGGAATTGGGGCAAATCCCCCCGCATCTGGCTGTTGAACATATGGTATATCTTCCCTGGAACCAGGAGCCGAAACTGGGAGACTTGTTGAATCCTCCTTTCCCAATTTCACAATTTGATAATCTGCAAAAATCGTCCTCAAACTTCCCCAAGCCTCCGTAGTATAAGGTATATGCCAGCAATTCAACTCTGGCGCCCAGCGACTGCCCTTTATCTGTTTCATTTTATTGGGCAGGGCGCCGTCAAATGCCTGGGTGCGAATGGATATTCGACTCAAATTGTCGTATTGAAGTGGAGCAATCAGTAAACGCATAGGTCAAAAAATCATTGATTCGAATACAAAAAAAACGGCTTTTCCTCATTTTAAATGACTGATAACCAGTTGATTGAAAAAATAAGTGATGCTTAACGGTTGTATATCTGATCATAAACGATTATTTTTGGGTACTCACCAAATTTCTGCCAAATGAAAAATGAATGTCAACAATGCGGTAAAACGCTCTTAGGGCGTACCGACAAAAAATTTTGTAGCGTAGCCTGTAAAAACGCCTTCAATTTCGCCAAAAGAAAGGCTACCCGAAATGCAGTCAAAGAAATCGACAGCTACCTCCACCGCAACCGCGAGATTTTAGCTACCCTGATGGGGGATAGCAAAAAGGAAATATTGGATCGCGCGGTTCTCGCACGTGCCAGGTTTCGATGGGAATATATGACCGGAATCTACAAAAACAAACAAGGCAAATGGTATCATATAGTGTATGATTATGCATGGATGGAATTTACTGATCAAAGTGTTTTGATTGTTCGCAAAAGCTAAAGTGTGTCACAATTCCACCCCCCGCTAGCGCGAAGCTCCCAAATCCCAAGCCCAACGCATGCTGGCGCGATGTTTCAACATCGTGACCTGCTATGCCATTAATATGGGGAAGAACCGGCGAGGCGGAAACCCACCTTGTCACTAATCACCAAAAGTGTACCACCTGTTTGCACCAAAAGTGTACCACCGGTAATTCATAAATTAACCCGGACAAAACCCGGGTTATTATGTACGGTATGGATACACACATCACAGTCAAGACGCTATTATCTAATGGCGTAAGCAGGCGCAAGATCGCCGAACAATTAGGCATTCATCGCAG
>CAIRNW010000257.1 GCA_903879995.1 uncultured Bacteroidota bacterium | reverse complement strand
TCTTTGGAATCAATGAAAAACTACATCAACAATTAGCCGCAAAAGGAATTCCACACGAGTACACTACCCGACCTGGAAAACACGATTGGAATTACTGGAAGAATGCAGTAGCTTTTCAACTTCTCTTCTTTCATCACTATTTTACCAACCCCACTACTCGCTAGTTTTTCTTTTTCTTCTTGTCATAATCTTGAATCACTTTAGGAATTATTCGAGGAGTAGTATCCTGTGCTGCAGGTAGTGGTACGTCTTCCTGTAATTTGTTCATTATATAATTTTCTACCAATAACACACGTCCGCTGCGCGGGTCGTAATGAACCATCCGGCCATGCCGCATGGCAATCCCCTCGTTTTTAACCACTACCTCACCGATCCGTTTGTCAGGATCCTTCAAATCATATACCGCTACGGTATCAAAAGCAATAGCTGGATCCATGGCCCGCCATTGTTCTTCCCGAATCAACCCGCCATTGTAAGAATAGTAACGTTGATTGCCATGTAGCTTTCCCCAGCGATAATTTTCTTCTGCAATTTTTACCCCCTCTAAGGAAAACCGTTTCCAAAGGCCCTCTCGCTGCCCATTATCGTAATACCCTTCCTCCTCATAGCCTCTTTCGCCTCGTTGCTCAGGGACCGACTCTACCCAAGGTCCCTGTTTACGATCCAATGGATCCACTCGATTGAGTGTGTCTCCCCGACGGGATAAAAGAAAGGACTTCCATTGAGCCGCTGCAGGAGTCCATCCCTGTAATAGGAGGCAGGATAATGCCAGTATTTTAGTAAGTTTGAACATACCCCAATTTACTACCAAAAAACTGTTCCCATGAACCGTATGCTTGTTAAAAAAAATCGGATGGCTGTTCTGGCTGCCTTTGTTTGCACGCTCTTTAGTCAGTTGCTATATGCACAAGTACTCGTGACACCAACTCCTGCATCCGCACGGATGGCATCAATGGCGCAACGAAGTGAATTATTAAATGATTCTGTGCTCAATAGCAACTCTTTCAGAAATATTGGGCCTAGTATCATGAGTGGCCGTGTAGTTGATATTGAGGCGAACCCAGAAGATCCTACTGAGTTTTATGTAGCCTACGCAACTGGAGGCCTTTGGCATACTGTCAATAACGGACAAAGTTTTACGCCCATTATGGATAACCTGGATATTTTATTTCTGGGAGACATTGCCGTTAATTGGAAAACCAATCCCCGGATGATTTGGGCAGGAACCGGAGAAGTAAACAGTAGCCGTTCGTCCTATGCAGGAACAGGCGTCTACCTTTCAAAAGACAATGGGAAAAATTGGCAGCATCTTGGACTTGCCGAATCACATCATATTGGTGATATCAAATTACACCCAACCGATCCTAACACCGCATGGGTAGCCGTGCTGGGTCACTTATACACAGCTAATGAAGAGAGAGGGGTATATAAAACCACAGACGGAGGGTCCAATTGGCAGCGAACACTTTTTGTAAATAATCAAACAGGATGCGTGGATTTGGCGATGCACCCCACAGATCCTTCCGTCCTATATGCAGCCATGTGGCAACGTAGTCGTGAGGCCTGGAAGTTTGAAGAAAGTGGACCTGCCAGTGGCATCTACAAAAGTGTGGATGGAGGAAACACCTGGAATAAAATTTCTGGAGCGGGTTCCGGGTTTATGGAGGGAAATAAAATAGGAAGAATTGGACTCACTGTATTTCCCGGCAATGCAAATCTGGTTTATGCAGTAGTGGACAATAACACTCCTCTGCCTGGTAAAAAAGAAACTACCGATAGCGTATATACCAGGGAGCTTTTCAAAAACATGAGTGCAGCAGATTTTGCCAACCTAAATAATAATCGGTTGGATAGTTTTTTACGTAAGAATCGTTTTCCCCGTCAACATAGTGCAACCAGCATTAAAAAATCTGTAGCAGAAGGGAAATTAAGTCCTGCTGCCCTTTGGGATTGGCTGGATAGTGACGATGGTTTTCAAAATACGGGGATTGCAGGCTGTGAAGTCTATGTAAGTCAGGATGGCGGTGCGCATTGGAAAAAAGCCAATGAAAAACCCATTAGTATTTTCAATACGTACGGCTATTATTTTGCCAAAATTTATACTTCACATACTAATCCTGACAAAGTGTTTATTCTAGGATTTACTGCACAAGTATCTACTAATGGAGGCAAAACATTTACGACCATCGACAAGGAAAATGTGCATGCGGATCATCATGCACTTTGGGTAAACCCCAAGAAAGACTCACATCTTATCAATGGAAATGATGGAGGAGTTAATCTCACATATGATGACGGCAAAAATTGGTTCAAAGCTAACACACCTTCTGTTGGCCAATATTACTATGTAACTACAGACGATGCAAGACCTTATAATGTATACGGTGGTCTGCAGGATAATGGCAGTTGGTGGGGCCCGTCTACGCACCGTGAAAGTATCGGATGGACTGACGATGGACAGTATGCGTATCGTATGATCAATGGCGGCGATGGCATGCAAGCACAAGTTGATAAACGTGATAACACCACAGTTTACTCGGGTTCGCAATTTGGATTTTACGCACGCTATAACAGGGAGAAAAGAGGAGGTGGTAAAATGATTCGTCCGCAACACGAGCTGGGGGAAAAGCCACTTCGATTCAACTGGCAAACCCCTATCCTTTTGAGTCGCCATCAACCAGATATTTTCTATTATGGCAGCAATCGATTACATCGTTCCATGAATAAAGGAGATACCTTGATTGCCATGAGCAGTGATCTTACCGGCGGTGGAATTAAAGGAAATGTTCCTTACGGCACCTTGACCACTATTGATGAATCTCCGATCCGTTTTGGATTACTCTATACTGGCAGTGATGATGGTCGTATTTATCGCTCTGCGGACGGCGGGTATACCTGGAATGCAATCCACCAACAGGTGGCTGCTACACCCAAAAAGAAAGGAGCTGCTGCAACAACAGCAGGACTTGATACAAAAAATCTTTGGGTGAGCCGTGTGGTAGCTTCTCAACACGCAGAAAACAGAGTGTATGTTACACTAAATGGATACCGTCATGATCACTTTAATCCTTATGTGTATGTGAGCGAAGATGGTGGAACTACTTGGAAAGATATCAGTGGTAATCTTCCACTTGAACCCGTGAATGTGGTAAGAGAAGATCCTACAAACCCTTCGATCCTTTATGTAGGAACAGATGGTGGCGTATACGTAAGCAAAGACGGTGGTAAAACATATAAGGCTTGGCATAGTGGACTACCTCGCTCTGTTCCCGTACATGATATTGCTATACAACAACGAGAGAACGAAATTGTACTAGGCACCCATGGACGGAGTCTGTACGTTGGCAAACTGAATAAAATTCAGCAAGCGGCCAGTAAATAGTCAATATGAGTTAAGCACTAGTTTGATTACTAAACCAAGCTAGGGCCAGCGCGTATCCTTGGAGTCCCAATCCGGCAATGACTCCAATTGCGTGTGGACTTACATAAGAGTGACGACGAAACTCTTCCCGTGCATGTACATTGGAAATATGGACCTCCAATACAGGCGTTTTGATTGCTGCCACAGCATCTCCTATTGCAACTGAAGTATGCGTATAGCCACCAGGGTTAAAAATAATACCCGTATACTCAAATCCTACACGATGTAACTCATTGATTAATTCACCTTCCACATTACTTTGGAAATAAGAAATTTCAACAGCAGGAAATTCTGTGCGGAGAACGGTCAGAAATTCTTCAAAAGACTGTGTGCCATAGATACGCGGTTCTCTTTTACCAAGCAGGTTTAAATTAGGTCCGTTTATAATGGCAACACGCATGATTAATTTTTTGAAGCACGGATCATGTCTATAAACTGATCAAATAGATAGCGGCTATCATGCGGGCCAGGTGTAGCTTCCGGGTGATATTGCACAGAAAAAGCAGGTTTACCTTTTACACGAATCCCCTCGATGGATTGGTCATTTAGGTTGACATGTGTAACTTCTATGTGAGTAGCTTTTTTCACAGCTTCGGGATCCACACCAAAACCGTGGTTCTGTGTAGTAATTTCAGAGCGTCCCGTAACTAGATTTTTCACCGGATGATTCAATCCACGATGTCCATGGTGCATTTTGAAAGTGGAAATTCCATTAGCCAGCGCTAATAATTGATGCCCTAAACAAATTCCAAACACAGGCTTATCTTCTTGTAGGACTTCTTTTACCAAATTGATGGCATAATCCATGGGAGCCGGATCGCCAGGTCCATTTGAAATAAAATAACCATTTGGATTAAACTGCTTCACTTCCTGCAAAGAGGTTTTTGCTGGAAATACTTTTACATAAGCACCCCGATCAACCATACACTGTAAAATATTTCGCTTCACACCATAGTCCATTACGGCAATTCGTATAGAGGAAGATGCATCACCTAACTCGTATGTGGCTTTAGTAGAAACGCTGGAGGCTAACTCAAGTCCGTCCATGTTGGGCACCGCCTTCAACTGCTCCAACAAAGCATTCACATCTGTAGTTTCAGAAGATATAATGCAGTTCATAGCTCCTTTGGTACGAACATGAGCTACCAAAGAACGCGTATCCACCCCTTCAATAGAAACAATAGAGTGTGCCTTTAAGTATTCGTCAAGCGAACCCTTGGCTTGTTTTCTGGAGTACTGCTCCTCTAAATTTCTTCCGATTAAACCATTAATCTTAACACTATCTGACTCCACGTCGGCTTCCTTCACCCCATAGTTTCCAATGTGAGCCGCATTCATGATCAGGATCTGTCCAAAATAACTGGGATCAGTAAAAACTTCCTGATATCCTGTCATTCCGGTATTAAAACAGATCTCACCAGTGGTGGTCCCGATTGCGCCAAAAGACCTACCATGATGTACAGTACCATCGGCTAGGACCAGTAGAGCGGGCTTCGGTTGTTGAGGCATAGGGCTGAATTAGTTTAAAAAAAACAAATTCAGCAAATGTAGGAAAATCTAAGCATGTACAAGAGGCTCTTGCTGACTAAGACAGTGAAAACTGCCGAGTCCCCAAATGATATCTGAAGAGTCAATGCCTATTACGGACCGATCCGGGAAGCAGTCTTGTATGATCCGTAGGGCC
>CAIRNW010000256.1 GCA_903879995.1 uncultured Bacteroidota bacterium | reverse complement strand
CGTATCACTTCTGATTGCTAATTATGAAGCCTGTGTGTCCATGGACCGAAAGTGGGGCAGTATCGCTGCTATCATAACAAGCCTTCCTTATGATGCAGGGACTACGTTGATGGCAGCCGGTATTTTTGAGAAGAACCCGGGTTATCAAATTTGTAGAGAGAACTTGCTCCTTAAATATTGTACGCTTGTACCAGAGAAAACATTTCCGGTTTTACAGAGGAATCCTGATGTACTGGTAGCAGATAGTTTAATCAAGGCAGTAGCGAGAAAATTTCCAAGACAATTGTATGATTATGCAGCTGCCGGTGATCGGTTAGGTCAGCGTATCCGTGCCATTCAGGATGATCCCTTTGTTGCGTTGGTAGCTCGCATGGCATTAAGCAAAAGTGGTCAACAGTATTTTCCATTCGTTGATAATATTTTGCAAGGGCGAACCACCTTGGAGCAAATTGATGCGGTCAAGGAGGATACGCTTGGATATTATCGGTTGTTGGTAGCCACTCAACGGGATTATGTGAAGCGGGCCCTGCAAGGGGATACTGCAACGGAATCAAAAGCGTTGGCTCGACGACTAGAAGATAAAGCTCGTTCTCATTTTGTAACAGTCATTAATGCTTTACATAATGAGAAGGATTTACAAGTTCGTTTTAAAATATTACAGCCGCTGAGTGCCGCCGAGCTATACTATTTGGCCGTATCTTCTGATGGCACCATTTATACATCCAGCTTTGTGCGAGGTGTTTACCCCTTGATGATGTCTCGTATTGGTAATCGGGGAGATTCCTTGCTCAAAGAAATTCGTTTTGATCGTTACAGGAAGTTTATCAAGATGGCAGCGGCCTTTAATACCCTCGATGAGTTTTTAGCTTCTTTTCCAACGGCCTCTCGCGCAGGCGTGGAGGATCCTGCCAATACGCTCATGCGTGCTTTTGTAAAGAATCTCGATAAAACAGATGGATTGGAAGATGGAGCGGATGTGGCGGATTCGTATGCCAGTATAGCCGAAACACTTCAGCCGGTTGCAAAGCGCATGCTCGAAAATATCCGGGAGAATCAACAAGAGTCCGTAAGACAAGGAAGTAGAAAGGGAATGGTGATTTACTCCATTCTTGAAAAATTATTTCTGTCCGCAGATAGCACCCGAAAAATAGATCTTACAAAGGAATTAGGAATACCTCCTGTATACCAAGTGCCTTTCAAAGATTTGGCCGATGATAGTGGACGCGTCCATGTGCAACTTTTTATTTATGGCGATAAAGATGGGATAGGGGTGTTCCCAGGACTGGTGAATATGTTTAACAATAGTAATTGGAAAATTGATCCTTCCAGTAAGTATTGGGTTCGGATTACAGCCGCTAAGGGCAGACCGGTTACCTTATACTTGAACCGTCCGCTTCCCGAGGAGCTAAATGAAGATGCAAAGGCGCAGGAAGAACTGAATAATTATCTCCAAGGCCAAGGCATTACCCCACGCGTAACGATAAACAGGGGCCATAGTTACAATGCACCTTATACCATTGCACAAATGTCTCCTGCTTCCAAAATTGTGTTTATGGGTTCTTGCGGAGGCTACAACATGATACATGATATTCTAGAAAAAGCACCGGATGCCCATATCATTGGAACTAAGCAAATAGCAGATGCGCCTGTGAATAATCCATTCCTTCGATTACTCATGGAAAAATTAAGAACCGGAAATGATATTGAGTGGATTGGATTCTGGAAAGAACTAGACAAAATAGTAACCGATAAAATATTCGAGGACTATGTACCTCCGCATAAAAATCTCGGTGCTTTATTTATTAAGGCGTATACAAAAGCCATGACTTCTTCTACAACTCTTTGACGTGTCTGCACCCACCGCTTCTTTTTTTGATTGGAAATTATTAGGCAGAGTAATGGGGTATGCCGCTCCCTACAAATCCCGGTTTTGGGTTTCTGTCCTTTTGGCCGTGGTACTTGCTGCAATTACTCCTTTACGGCCATTATTGATTCAGCGAACTGTAAACGATTATATAGTTGGAGAAATTCCTCGTATGGTGGTGCTGGTTACGCTGATACAATTAGGAATAATCTTTATTGAAACTGCCCTGCGGTTCGGGTTTACATTTCTGACGGCCTGGTTAGGGCAAGCGGTAGTTATGGATTTACGGTTGGCTACTTACGATAAAATTCTTCGTTTACATCTCTCTCAATTTGATCGTACTCCCGTGGGTACACTCACAACACGTACAGTGAATGATATTGAATCCATCAATGAAATTTTTGCTGACGGGTTGGTTCCCATCATTGCCGATATACTTTCAATTTTCTGTGTTTTAGCGTATATGTTTTTAGCAGATTGGAAACTGACCTTGATTGCCTTGATTCCTTTTCCCATTATGCTGATTGCTACTTATATCTTTAAGGAAAGCATTAACCGTTCTTTTCAATCCGTAAGAAATGCCGTGGCTGCCTTAAATGCATTTGTACAAGAGCATTTAACAGGTATGTTTATTGTACAAGCATTTGCAGCGGAGCAAATCGAGTTAGAGAAGTTCAAAAAAATCAATCGTCAACATCGCGATGCAAATATCAAAGCCATTTTTGCGTACTCTGTTTTTTTTCCGGTAGTAGAAATTGTATTAGCGCTTTCCATCGGATTAGTGGTTTGGTATACGGCAAAGGAGGCATTGGCATTACAGCAGAGCCAGCAGGGTACCGTGATTGCATTTATACTTTGTTTAAACTTATTGTTTCGCCCATTGCGGGTGTTGGCCGATAAATTCAATGTTTTGCAAATGGGTGTAATTGCCAGTGAGCGAGTGTTCAAAGTGCTGGACAATCCCGCATCAACGCCCCCTTTCAACAATAGGCCTGTTACTGATTTGCGTTTCCATGGAAAAATTGAATTTGAAAATGTTCATTTTGCCTACGATCCGGCAGTACCTGTATTAAAGGGGATCTCTTTTGCAGCGCAACCCGGTGAAACCCTTGCTCTGGTTGGATCCACCGGAAGCGGAAAAACTTCCATTACCAGTTTATTGACACGCTTATATGATTTTCAATCGGGGCAGATCAAGATTGATGATCAGCCCATACAGTCTTATGAATTAGAAACGCTACGAGGTCAAGTAGGAGTTGTTCTCCAGGATGTTTTTTTATTCTCAGGTTCCATCTATGATAATATTACACTTCGCAATACCGCCATCACCCGGGAGCGGGTGGAGGAGGCTGCCCGTATGATAGGCTTGCATGATTTTATAGTATCGCTTCCGGGGGGCTATGATTATGATGTGCGTGAGCGTGGATTGACTCTCTCACTTGGACAACGCCAGTTACTTTCTTTTATTCGGGCTTTATTATACAACCCCTCCATTCTGATTTTAGATGAAGCCACTTCCTCGATTGACTCAGAAAGTGAGCAATTGATACAAAGGGCCATAGAAACGCTGGTTCAGGGACGAACTTCAATAGTGGTGGCTCACCGGCTGTCCACAGTTCGCAAAGCCAACAGGATCATAGTCTTGGGAAAAGGACAAATCCTGGAAATGGGAACGCATGCGGAATTAATGGCTAAAAATGGCCACTACGCCCAGCTTTGTAAGGCGCAGTTTCCAGAAATGGTGGGGTCTTAAACCTGATCCCCATTCCCCGGTTCAATTTGCCCGTTTTTCTTCGGTTTTTCAGCCACTCACCCCTATCTTTGCGCAAAATTTCGAGG
>CAIRNW010000255.1 GCA_903879995.1 uncultured Bacteroidota bacterium | reverse complement strand
TTGTACCCGGGCTCTTGTGGCACAAAACGGAAAAAATTAAAATCCCCCTGCAAGGCCACTTCCCATACCGAGGTATTAAAACTCAGATTACGTTGTAGCTGAACTGCATTTTGCGTATTGTAAACATCAGAATATCCTAACTCAGCATAACTCACTCCCACTCTTGCCGCAATATAATTGCCCAGGTTTTTTTTAAAATATAAAGTGCCCGCTGGTTTTGGTCTGTTCAATCGGGTGCGTGTATTAAGATCTCCAAAATAGTGTGCAGAACCCAGGCCCACGCCTACTTCTCCCAGTAAATAATCCCCTTGCTGGGCTTGAAGGGATAAGGAAGAAAAGAAACAAGCTACTATCCCTGCAAGTGCCGCCCCATAATTAATCCGCATCATACACTCTGTAACGTTAAAAAAAGAGATTTGGTATTTGTTAGTTACGCTTATCAAGACCCCAGGTCAGCTTGTTGTGAAGCGTTTGCAAAAAATTATTTTCACTTAATCGAAGCAGGTTGATGGTAAACTGTTCTTTACGAATTGCCAATTGAACATCCTTGTGAACAATTTCGCGACGGGCATCAAGTGAACAAATTACTTGTTCGCCTCTGCTTTCTACCTCAAATGAAATAACATGATCGTCCGGTACCACAATGGGACGAACATTCAAATTATGTGGAGCTACGGGAGTTATCACAAAACTCTGTGAATCCGGAAACACAATAGGGCCATTACAGCTCAGTGAGTAACCGGTGGAACCCGTGGGGGTGGCAACAATGAGACCATCGGCCCAATAGGTATTTAAAAATTCACCATTCAAATAGGTATGAATTTTTATCATGGAGTTGATGTCCCGTTTGAGCAGTGTAAACTCATTTAACGCATACGGTACTTCGCCAAATAAAGGGATATTCGCATCGAGATGAATCAGCGTTCGATGATCTTCTACGTAGGTGCGATTAGCCAACGAGCGAACTGCTAAATCAACTTGTTCCTTACCAATACTGGCCAAGAAGCCCAGCCGTCCAAAATTGATCCCCATCACCGCAATTTTTTTATTTCGGATCAGGGCTATCGTATCTAATAAGGTTCCGTCCCCTCCTAAACTGATGATGTGTTCAATGTCTTCCGTTAATTCAGCTGATTGCGTGAATGTTTTAACTTGTTCAGACAGACGAACTTTATCCTTGATCTGCTCGTATAACGGCTGATAAATAATCGCCTCGATTTGCTGCTGATAAAGTGCTTCGAAGAAAAGCTGCAGCGGAAGAAGTTGGGCTTCATCAAAAACCCGGCTGTATATCGCTGCTTTCATGTCAAAAACTGCTGGTGCGGTGCAAAAATAGCCCGTTTTGACCGAAGTTATTAAAGCTGTACTCGATACGAATCGTTAAATCATACAAAGAGAGTATATCAACACCAAATCCTGCCGCATGTAAAAACTTGTTTTGCAGAAAATTAAACCCGGGCTCAGGGCTATGTACGTAACCCGCATTCGAATATAGTTTTCCAAAAATTCGAAAAGGAACTGTGGTGATGGACGCTCGCTTACGAATAAATCCGGGCAAGGGTATATTAACCTGAAATAACTCTCTTGCAAAACTAGTGCGGAGATAACCTCCTGCCACGCCATCCACCACATTGTATTCAAATCCGCGCATGAAAATTTCTTCATACCCTAAAAATCGTCTGTTTACATAGGGCTGGTTAAATGGAAGTTTTAATCCGGCATACGATTCAAATGTTACAATATTTTTTAGTCCCACGGGCCAAACTTTCATAGTTTGCCAATGGAGTTGCCAAAGATTAAATGCAGGAGAAAAACCCAATTTGCTAAAACGTATCCGGGTAGCAAATCCCTCGCGTGGGTACGGGATATAATCCATCTTGGCATACGTGAATTGGTAATAAAATTCAGGAAACTGATTCACGTTTCCCGATGCACGGAAATAATCTCTATTAGCGCGCAATACCGTATCCTCTACTTTTTCACGGAAATAATAGATGCCAACATTATGTCGGGCAAATAATTTTTTTCGATACGTTAGCTCACCGCCTACGCTGGCAAAGGAGCGAATAAAATCAGGGGTTCGTAAAAAAACCTGCTTATCCTCGATGGTATTATAATTGATCTCTCGCCCCTTACCCGTGCGAGCCGCCAAGCGAAATCCCCATTGCATTTTTCGATCAAAGTAGGGTTTCTCATAGCTAATTGATAACTCTTGGGTATACCCATTGATCAGCCACAAACGAAGTTTATCATTATGCCCTGTTGCATTATTATACAATAATTTCAGCCCATAGTTAACGCGTTGCAAACTGGCTTTTTGATCAATCAGCCACTGATTGATGTTGCGATCCACCAAGTCAAAAAATGGAAAAGGAAATAAGTACCAACGTTCAATTACTTCTACAGTTATTTCCAGACAATTCCCTTCAAACTTACTCGCATAAATACGAGCCGAATGAAAAAGGGCCGTATTCATTAACTGCTGTTCGCCTTGTTTGAAAAGATCTATCAGTTGTGACAAGGAAAATGACATGCCGGGCTTGAATGGCACTTCTCTTACTACAATATTGGAGCGGGTTTTTTTATTGCCTGCCACTACAAGAGAGGCTATTAAAAAATCAGCTCCTGTTTGAACTTTGTCGGCAGTATATGCGGGGATATAACGAAGTAGTGATGCTACAGTATCCGTAGCAGGAAGAGAGTCAATTTCACGATCGGTTTGCTGTGAAAGAATGGGTTGTGCCGACAGTATAAATACGCTCGCAAGCAAAACATATAATTTCCATTGACACATATAGCGGATTACCCCAGGTCTACTGCCTGGTACTGTCAAATCTTGAGATAATGGATCAAATGATCGTAGTTACTTTTTAACTCGTTGGCATATTGCTCCTCCCCTACATAAAATCGAACCGTATAGTCATAGCGTTGAAACGTGGCAATCACATCCGAAACTTCATATTTATTCAATCGAATGGTGATTTGAATGTGACCCGTTTGTGCATTGACCGTAGTATTTAGTTGCAATAACTGTGCATCGTTGGATTCAACCAATTTTGCTACCTCGCTAGCTGTATAATGTTGTGCCTCTTTTTCGAGCACCAATAGGGCTCCTCCTGCTTGTAATCCTAAAAATTTTCCGATAGCTGTTGTAAGCTCCAGTGCGCTGATGGTAGCTAATAATTCTTGCTGCTCAGTAATAACAGGAACCAAGGAAAGACCTTGTTCGCCCATCACCTGTACAGCGGCTAGAAAATGATCAGTAGGCTTTACGCTGGGACGAGGCAAGGGCCATCCTAACTGATCCAATGCAATTGAATCATCACTTACCTCATAAAGGGCTTCTCTGCTTACCAATCCCTGATAGGTTGTACCCTCCACTACAGGAAGATGCGTAAGCTGTTCGTCCTCCATCATGGCAAGTGCAGTGGCTACTGATTCAGTATGCTGAACCCAAGGATAGCCGGCGTAATTAAGATCTTGTATTTGCATCGACCAATGGTTAGGGATGCTGTAATTTATTTAAAAAACCATGAAGAATTTTATTGAATTCATCCGGCACTTCCATCATGGGAGCATGTCCGCACTTATCAATAAAATGTAATTCGCTATTAGGGATCAACTTATTAAACTCGTGGCCTACAAAAGGGGGAGTGATCGTATCGTTATTTCCCCAGATCAACAGCGTGGGCTTATTGATTTGATTCAATTCTTCTCCCAGGTTATTTCGAATGGCACTTTTTGCCAACGCGATGATCTTGATCACCTTGAGACGATTGTTAGTAATACTATACACTTCGTCCACCAATTCCTTGGTAGCAACGGCGGGATCATAGAATGTCAACGCCGTTTTGTTCTTTATGTACTCATAGTCGCCTCGTCGAGGATAACTATCCCCCATTCCATTTTCGAAGAGACCGGAACTGCCGGTAAGAATTAATGATTTAACACGCTCAGGATTTTTCAGCGTATGAACCAGGGCCACATGCCCTCCCAATGAATTTCCGAGCAGATGAACCTCACGCAAATCCAGTGTTTCCAAGAATCGATTTACATATTTAGCTAAACCACCTACAGAAGTATGGAGGATATCCATATCTAACAGAGGCAACAATGGAACAATCACTCGATTATGGAAACGGAAATATTCAATCAGGCCCGAAAAATTACTTAGGGCTCCAAACAGACCATGGAGAAGAACCAAGGGTTCTCCCGTTCCTTCCTCCACATATCTGAACTTCTCTTTTTGTCTGATCTCGTATTGCATGGGTTCGCTAGTCGCTCGCTCCTCGCTAAATTAGTCGATTTCAGTCAATAACCAAGGTGGTGAATCAAGGTGCAGGAATCTGCTCTTTTACTTGTTCAAAAAAATCTTGTAATTGCTGATACATCCCTTTGAAAACGGGAAACAGTTTTGCAAAGCTGTCCATCACCCAAGGTCCAATTTCTTTTAGATAAGGGTAGGTGATTGATTCTTCCATTCCATCAGTGGGAAAGAAAGGAAGTTGTAATGCATAAAATAAAATAATACTACAAGAAAGCAGATAAATAGCCCAATAAAACAAAATTCCTCCTAGCGTATTGACCCAGCCTAGTGTAATCAGTTGTACTCCCTTTTCCAAGGCGTTGGCTCCTAATCGTATCAATAAAATTACGCCTACTAACACCAGCAAAAAAGATAAAGGAGGAACCCATTTTCCTTCCCAGGAAAAATAGGCACGCAAATAAGCCGTTGCCACCACGGATAATTTCATGGCAGCCGCTAAGCCAACTATAATAGCCACGAGTGAAAAAACGCCAACAATCAGTCCTCTTTTATAGCCCGTATACGTAGCCAGCACCAATAATATCAATAACAGAATATCGAGGAACATAATAAATATCTATTGACCGCTCAATAATTCGCGAACGATGGTGGAAATTAATTTTCCTTCGGCCTTTCCAGCTAATTCTTTGTTGGCTAATCCCATCACTTTGCCCATGTCAGCAGGTGTGCTGGCTCCAGTCATTGCCACTAATTGTACTAATACTGCACGAACTTCAGCAGGATCCATTTGTTGAGGAAGGAATTTTTCGATCACAGCAATCTCTTCTCTTTCTTTTTGTGCCAGATCCTCACGACCTTGTTGTGTAAAAATCTCCAGAGAGTCTTTACGTTGTTTGACCATTTTCTGTAACAACTTGATCTCCCCGTCTGCAGAAAGTTCGCCAGCAGCTCCTTCTGATGTTTTCGCAAGAAGGATAGCGGCTTTAATGGCGCGTAAGGAACGAAGTGCTGCTTCATCTTTAGCCAACATGGCAGCTTTCAATTCAGTCATGATTTGTTGTTCGAGTGCCATAAATTATTAAGCCTTGTTTTGTTGTAATTGCTTTTCTCGGAAGCGAGCATAAAACGATTTAGCAAAATTCTTCATGTCTTCTACCTGATCAGCGTACTGCGTAGCACGACCATACGTATCCGCCATGGTCATGAGCGTTTGATAAAAAAAGTCGGCCATTTCATCGACCATCATTTCTTTGGTCCATAGATCAATACGCAGTGCCGCTTTGTCGGCAGGGTCCCAAAAAGAAAGAAACATGGCACGCGCTGGTTGATTCTCAGCAGCACCGGTATCACTGGCTTTCCAGCTGATAGCAGCCGGGATACGATTCTCGTCCGTTTTAACTTCGATATGAATGGTGGATTGATGCATAATAAAATTTAAAAGTGCTGTAAAGATACGCAAGGCAATGGTGAAGCGGCAGCTGCGTTCAAATACATTCGGCGGCTTGCAGGAATTGATTAAAAGCAGTTTGATTATTGACTGGTGAAAAAAGTGACTGCTGTGTAATGATTATTTCTTTCCGATATGACTCATCCTTATAGATACGCATTAGCTGCGCTGCTAACTGGTCAACAGGGGTAGCTTCCTCTACTTGATTTTCAGGAAATAGTAGCAGTGGAATCTGAAATTGACTGGCTTTACGATAATGAAAATCCAATTGCTCTTTTGCATCCAGCGCTAATAAGGCATAGGCACCTGCTTCCTGATGGGCCTCCTCCTCAGGAGTTTGAATTGGATTGATTACTACTGTTGATTTGTATTTATAGGAGTTGAGTTTTTTAACAAAAGCAGGAAAACGCAATGCAACATCCTGTGAAAAAATAAATTGCAACTCAGATTGCTGACGACGTTTAAAAAGCGAATAGGCTTTTAATAAATTGATCAAAACCGCCTCACTGGGAATTGAACCTACTATTTTTATATATAAGGAAGGGGTTCGTAAAGGCTGTGTTTCATAAATAGGAGCCAGTACCGGTGGCACAATCGATACTCCATCCGGGAGCGAGCATTGCTGTTTTTTATATTGATCTAACAACAAGACGGAGGTGAACACAACTTTATTTGCAGTAGCAATTTGCTGTATTACTTTTTTTGAAAAGTTCGCGGGGCTTGGCTGACAAACCCATAAAAGTTGGTTAAGCGATTTTGGAACTTGAACTCCTAACTCTGTAATGATAAGATCAGCCTTGAGCGATTTAAGTTGTTGGCCGAGCAAAAAAGGGCGTAAAAAAGGAATATAATACCCGAGCCTGGGCAATGGCTTTATACACTTTTCAGGAATAAGTACGGATGAACCCGAAGGTGCCAACATCACACATTCATCCTTATTTCTTGCAGCCATCCATTTTGCCATCAGATTGGTGAGACCTGACTGTTCATACTGTCTTCGATGCCAGGGGATAAGAAAGATAATACGCATGCATGGCAAAGGTAGGCAGCAGCCACTTGTCCGCTAGCGGGGGGTTTATTACCTTTGGAGTTATGGATGTTACTAAAATGGAGTACAACACCACCCGCCAATACTTAACAATGCGGGAGTATGGTAGACATGTACAAAGAATGGTTGATCATGTGAAAACTATTCAAGATCCCGAAAGAAGACAGCGAAACGCACAAGCCGTTATTGAGCTGATGGGTTTTCTAAACCCCCAACTCAAGAACATGGAAGATTTTCGTCATAAACTTTGGGACCACTTGTTTTTGATTGCAGACTTTGACCTGGAAGTAAAATCACCCTATCCGATTCCTACCCGGGAATCATTGAAGGCAAAACCACAACCTCTACCTTATCCAAAACGCCACCCTCGCTATTCGCATTTAGGAAAAAATTTGGAGTTGGTACTTGATAAAGCTCTCAAAGAAGAGAATCCAGAGAAAAAATTAGGCTTTGCTAATGCCATTGCCTACTACATGAAGCTGGCCTATAATAACTGGCATAAAGAACTTATTTACGACGATGCCATTCAAAGCGAATTGGATAACATCACCAACGGACAACTTACTTTCACCAACACGCCTTATATCAAAGCTTACCGTCATCAGCCTGAACGCGAAATGGGAAGAGGAGGCTATGGAAAAGGAAGAGGAAAGTATAGACCACAGGGAAATGGGCGTCCAAACCGTCCTGGTGGCAACTTTAAGAAAAAACGATATTGATCTTCTTCTTTGGAAGATCTTCCTATGTCGAACCCATCCGATAAGATTATTATTATTGCCGCACCTTCCGGAGCTGGCAAAACGTCCATTGTTCGTTTTCTGTTAAACCGCTTTGAATCGCAGCTGGGATTTTCAATTTCTTGTGCTACCCGTTCGCCTCGGGCTAATGAAAAAGAGGGAGTTGATTACTATTTTATCAGTGCGGAAAGCTTCAAACAAAAAATTAGCGAAGATCAATTTGCGGAGTGGGAAATGGTGTACCAAGGGAAATATTACGGAACCCTACGAAGTGAGTTAGATCGAATTTGGTCTGCAAAAAAAGTTCCCCTCTTAGATATTGATGTGAAAGGTGGTTTACGGGTTAAAGAAAATTATCCGCAAAGTCTTTCCATCTTTATTCAACCTCCCTCATTGGCTGAGCTAAAAAATAGACTGGAAGCAAGAGGAACAGAAACTTCTGAAAGCTTAACGATGCGACTGGACAAAGCTTCGCTGGAAATGAGCTTTAGCAATCAATTTGATAAAATTGTAATCAACGACCAGCTAGAAAAGGCTTGTGAAGAAGTAGCAAGACTGGTAGCTGACTATTTAGAGTAATATGGTTGCCTGGGATACGCTTTTACTATTTATCGCTACCCTTTTATTAATGGGCTTTTTTGCAGGCATTGAAATGGCTTTTTACAGCGCCAACCGACTTAGTCTTGAGATCAAAAGAAAAAAACAAGAGCGTGCCTCCAAAACAGTTGGTACTTTTTTTGAAACCCCGGATCGATTTTTAGGAACTACACAATTTGGCTTTATCCTTTTTTTGGTATTACTCAGTTTGCAACTCAGCGATGTCATGCAACTATTCTGGCAGCGATTTCACGTTGGAACTGATCTGTTTCGTTTATTAGTAGAAATTATAATAGCTACGTTGGTGGTACTGATTGGAGGAGAGTTTTTCCCACGTGCCATTTTTCGTGCAAACAGCACCACCTTACTACTACGTTTTGCCCCTGTTATAGAATTGTTCTACCGACTGTTTTATCCAATTGCCACTGCAATGATGGATGCGGCAGAGTGGGTGCTCAAGTACATTTTTAATTTGCGGCTAAACCCTCAAAAAGGAT
Source organism: uncultured Bacteroidota bacterium (assembly GCA_903879995.1). Taxonomy (GTDB): domain Bacteria; phylum Bacteroidota; class Bacteroidia; order Chitinophagales; family Chitinophagaceae; genus JJ008. The sequence goes on along the minus strand of CAIRNW010000255.1, from coordinate 1,077 downwards.
CCTTACATCGTGCCGACCTTAAGAACTTATTTGAAGGAGTAGAAGAAGAACGAAAAGAACGAAGTGCACAATTAATGGAAAACGCACAGGAGCTTCCCAAAATTCGTGTTCGACAATGTTTAGTACCCAGAAAAGAGGTAATTGGTATTGATAGCCGTCAGTCTTTAAAACAACTCCGACAAAAATTTATAGAAACTAAGCTGAGCAAGCTAGTAGTTTATGACGGCAATATTGATCGGATCATTGGTTATGTGCATCAACTTGACCTTTTTTCTCAGCCTCAACAAATTGCTGATATTCTTCATCCGATCCCTGCAGTTCCCGAAAGTATGAGTGCTTCTGACTTGATCGGAAAGTTCAGTAGAGAACGTAAAAGCATTGCTTGGGTGGTAGACGAATTTGGAGGGACCGCAGGTATTGTAACCATGGAAGATGTGCTGGAAGAATTGTTTGGTGAAATTCAGGACGAATATGATACAGAGGAATTTTTAGAAAGGAAGCTGGATAATGGGGACTTTATCCTGTCTGGTCGTTTAGAGTTAGATTATCTGCAAGAGAAATACGGGCTGGAGTTTCCTGACGAAGAAGCAGAAACACTTTCAGGTTATATTATCAACTATCACGAAACCATCCCCACTCAAAAAGAACGGATCATCATTGCAGACTACGAATTTGAAATCCTGCATGTATCGGATACAAGAATTGAAACCGTACGCCTGCATCGATTGCAATCTTGAGATGACCCGCACGGACCTTATCTTTGTGCGAGATTTTTAGCATGTCCCTATTTGATTTTCTAAATAACAGAGAGCCTGCTGCCGGTGAAATGACCTTCATTGATCATCTGGAAGAACTGAGATGGCATATTATCCGCTCCGTGATTGCAGTGTTGGTGGCCGCTATTTTTATTTTTATCAACTCGGACTTTGTGGTGGATCAATTGCTATTTGGACCCACTAAACCTGATTTTATTTCTGCAGTCTGGCTTTGCAAAATAGGAAACCAACTAGGTATTGGGGATGCACTTTGTTTCAAACAGGTAGAAACAAAGTTTTTAGAAACCACTATGACCGGGCA
>CAIRNW010000254.1 GCA_903879995.1 uncultured Bacteroidota bacterium | reverse complement strand
TTAGTACCCCAACTTCCATCGATAGAATTGAAATACAACAAATTCATCCAGGAGCTGGCCTACGTATAACTGAGCTTAGCTTAATCCAATAAGTTAACTACGCCAAATCCAATTTTTTCGGTTGAAATAAAGCGTGATGCCGCTTACTAAAAACGTAAATAAGAGGCCCTTAAGAAAACCTTGCCAAGGTGTTTGCACCCATGCCCCCCATTGATCACGAAGACCGATAATAGCTAGAAGAGGAAGTATAACCAAGGAACCTGCTACGTAGGCAACCAACGGATTTTTACCAAGTCCAGCTAAAAAATTCCATAGGGGTCTGACCCACTTAAATCCAATAAAATCTTTTATTACTAACAACACCAAATAACTATAGCCTGTAGTTATAAAATAATAACTAAACGTAGAAGGATCTTTTTTTATTCCCCCTTCATAGGGTTCCAAGATTAGCCCCACCAATAAAAAAAATAATCCATACCGATTTAATGAAGTGGTTAAAGAACTATTCTTGAATAACCGAGTACGAAAACAAGCAATTATCAGTAACCCCAGCAGCACAGCCCAAGAGAGCAATACTTGATTTCTAATAAAAAGAAGTGAAAGTAATAGTATCAAAAGAACCAGGCTACCAATGGACCATAGCCTATGGCTAGGTTTAATTTTTTGCACAACTTCTTTTTTGTGAAACAAAAACAAATCGCCAGCCCATGTGCCCGGAATAACAATGAAAAGATATTTTAAGAAATAAAATTTATACGCCCAGTCAAATGCAAATCCGCCAAAAGAATGAAAATTAAAAAAATACTTTACTGCATGCTCCCCGGGTTCTCTTGCGCTCAAGATCACACTACCCACTACCACTAGTATCGCTCCTCTCCATATCGGGTGTTGAACCGTGAAGATATAGATCAGTGAACCAAAAAAAGCCATGTTCGCCAATACCACTATGATAATGTCACTACGATATAAATCAAACCCCTTCTCCGTGTAAAACGGAAGTTGATATAAAAGTAGTCCTGCTAGTATGTAGGATATTGGCTTTACCCATTTTAATCCAACCCAATCTCCCAACTTTTCAAAATCAAACAACTGACCAAATAGTAAAAAAAATGAACAAATAGACAAGAACTGATCAAACAAACTGGGGTTGCTACTAAGCACCCAAGCTTTCATATGTTGCGAGAAGAGAGCAAAAAATAGAAGCTGAAAAAATCTTCTTCCTGCCACCATCATCAAGCGTAATCGAGAAATGCCACGCTCCAACTGTGGTTGAAACGAAAGCGGCATAGCCGCTCCCATACAAAACAAGAAAAATGGGAATACCAAATCTACCCAGGTTATTCCTGCACGAGTAGGATCAAATTGATGGCTGGGGGGTGGAACCTGCGCATGATACATCCAGGCTGGCAATAAGCCACCAAAAGCAATGCTGCCTGAGAGCACCATTCCAAAAATAGCAATACCCCTTAACACATCCAGTTCTTGTAATCTTGTAACGGCAGTTCGCATTTGAAATTCTGTTTAATTCAAAGTAACAAAAAAGGGGCACTTATTAAAGTGCCCCTTACGCTGAATAAAAATTCAATTACTGCCAACCTGGGTTTTGAGTGATATTCTTGTTCTTATCAATTTCCCCCTGTGGTATTGGCCATAATTTATATTTAGGATTAGCATTAACACGAGTTTGTGCACGCGTTTTTAAACGTTTGGCAATACTAGCAGCCGAGTAAACAGGAAGACCATTTGCATCAAAAGAAGGCCTTTCAGCAGGATCGGCAGGATTTAATGATACCCCTACAACTGGCATAGAGTTAGCCACTGTATACAAATCCCAACGACGAAGGTCAATCAATCGTAAACCCTCCCCGGCAAACTCAACCGCTCTTTCACGACGAACCAGTTCACGCAACTCTGCGGCTGAACCACCCGTAACTGCAGGCTGTCCTGCACGAGCACGAACCGCATTAATCGCATTTAGCACGGTGGCATCTGTTTCACCCAGCTCAATCTTAGCCTCTGCATAAGTTAACAGAATCTCTGCGTAACGCATATTGATATATCCTGTCTTAGTTTCCCAGGAATACTGTGTGGAGTCAACATATTTTCTCCATACATATCCAACACCCCCGCTTGAACCTGTAGCCCCTGCAAACCAAGGAGAAGCTAAGTAACCTATCCAATCAATGTTATTAGTCAATGCGTCAAACTGATTAGTGTTCCAGTTAAACTTGAAGCGAGTATTCGAGTAAACATTGAAGATGGTCCGCTCCTTTGGCTGTACATAAGGCAGTGAAGGGGATTTAGCAGTGTTGTGCACCATGGTATCTCCTTGCATATATACTGTCCAGGCAAGACGTCTGTCACGGTTCTGAGAAGGAGTAGC
>CAIRNW010000253.1 GCA_903879995.1 uncultured Bacteroidota bacterium | reverse complement strand
CGGTCAGCCGTTTGTGCTCTGCTTTTTTGACTGAAGTAGGAAGCAAGACCCATCCCTATGCGAGGCGGAAGCATCCCAAATAACCACTGACAAAGTGGATTTCTAAAAATTACTTTGAGTCTTTTGTAGCCTTCATCGCCTGGTCCTAATCCATCGCCGTGTCCCAAATGAATTCGCAATCCATTTCGAACTATCGTGATAGGCTCAAAATAGATTTTCATATTCAACTCCTGAGAAAAATAATCCTTTACCCACATATCATGATTACCCACAAAAAAATGTAGGACAATCCCTCGATCACTCAACTCGGCCAGTTTACCCAACAAACGAGTATAGCCTTTGGGGACTACGTTTTTATATTCGTACCAAAAGTCAAATAGATCTCCCATCAGAAAGATCTCCGAAGCATCTTGTTTTGCCTCTTCTAAAAAATTACAGATAACCTTTTCGCGCTCAAGACTACGCCTGGAATCTGGAGCGCCCAGATGAAAATCAGAAAGGAAGTAAATTTTTTGTGTTTGTGACACCGCAGGGATTTAGTTATACGAAGATTGAAAACTTTTTTCAATCTTAAGCCTCTACCAGAAACAGATACACTTCTTTTGGACCATGCACGCCTACCACCAGGGTTTTTTCGATATCGGCAGTTCGGCTTGGCCCAGTAGCCAAGGCAAGTAAGGAGGGATAATTCGAACCATACTTTTCTCGCACCCCCTGTAGTGCATCCTTGATATCGTAAACAAGCTGGTCTACAAAAGCTATACAAATATGAACTGGTGCATACACACTGGCCGTTCTTCCTTGCGTTTGTGCACTGCTCAGTAAAATAGAACCCGTACGCGCCACCAAAAACTCACAACCTGTTACGGCTACACTACATTCTGCTAAGTCGGTTTGTGTTAATCGTTCTGCTAATGGCTCCCCCAATAACTGCACCAGCTTTTCCTCCACACAAAACACAGGTGCCCAATCTTGTTTTCTGACCAGGCTCCCGAATTGAAAGGCCAACTCCTGTCGATTGATACAGTAAATAAATTTTCCTTGTAATTGAGTGAACTGCTCGGCAAATTCTATCTCAAGCTCCTGCGTAGGACTGGGAAAAACAGCACCCCCTTTTTCACTATTTGGAAATGGCATGGGCGTTTCGAGCGCCAACGCTTCCCGAATTCGTTTCAGTATATTTTCCTTGGCAGGTGAAATATTCATAATCAAGCATTGCTTTCGGTAGCGCTATTCTCCTGTTCTGTAGTTGATGTAGCTGGAGGAATTGCATGTGAAGTTTCCTCTACAGGAGCTACTTCCTCTGCTGCAATCACCTTTTTTTCCTCATAAGGACGCTTACCAATTAAAGCCTCTACATCACTTTGAAATAATACCTCTTTTTCCAAGAGTGCATTAGCCAGCTTTTCTACCTCTTCTTTTTTATCGATCAATAATTTTTTTGTGCGATCATAAGCGGCATCAATCAAATGACGCACTTCGTAGTCGATCAGTTTTGCCGTGTCGTCCGAATATGGTTTTGTAAACGCATTTTCTTGCTGCGGATCATAGAAACTCACATTCCCTACTTTTTCGTTCATACCATACACAGTAACCATGGCATAAGCAGTACGTGTAATCTGCTGCAAATCATTTTTTGCTCCAGTTGAAATTTTTCCAAAGAAAATATCTTCACTGGCACGACCACCGAGTGTCATACAAATCTGATCATTGAGTTGGTCGGTGTTATAGAGATATTGCTCTTTGGGTGTGTACTGCGCATAACCCAATGCAGCTGTGCCACGAGGAACAATGGTCACTTTCAACAGCGGATACGCATGCTCCAAAAACCAGCCACAAATCGCATGACCTGCTTCGTGATAAGCAATGATTTTTTTCTCCTCGGGAGAGATGATCTTATTCTTTTTCTCCAACCCGCCAATTACACGATCCACTGCATCTTGAAAATCCTGCATGTCCACCGCTTCTTTATTCTTGCGTGCGGCAATCAAGGCGGCTTCATTACATACATTGGCAATATCGGCTCCTGCAAATCCTGGAGTTTGTTCAGCCAGTTTATGAATATCGAGTGATTTGGAAATTTTAATTGGCTTGAGGTGTACTTTAAAGATATCCTCCCGTCCTTTCAAATCGGGTTTGTCAATAGAAATTTGACGATCAAATCGACCCGGACGTAACAAGGCACTATCAAGAACATCAGGACGGTTGGTTGCAGCTAACACAATTATACCGGTGTCTGTTCCAAAACCATCCATCTCTACTAACATTTGATTGAGTGTACTCTCCCGTTCGTCATTACTCATCATGGCATTCTTACCACGTGCACGACCGATGGCATCAATCTCATCAATGAAAATGATACAAGGTGCTTTTTCACGAGCCTGCTTGAAAAGATCACGCACGCGGCTGGCACCTACTCCCACAAACATCTCTACAAAGTCAGAACCACTCAAACTAAAGAAGGGAACCTGTGCTTCACCTGCCATTGCTTTTGCTAACAATGTTTTACCAGTACCTGGAGGTCCTACCAATAAAGCCCCTTTAGGAATTTTACCACCCAGGTTTGTATATTTTTTGGGATTCTTTAAAAAGTCTACTATCTCCATCACCTCTACCTTGGCTTCGTCCAAACCAGCCACATCCGCAAACGTGATATTTACGCGTGTGCCTTTATCAAACAAGGTGGCCTTCGATTTTCCAATACTGAAAATTCCTCCACCGCCAGGACCACCGCCTGCACCACCTCCCATCTTACGCATCATCAATACCCAGATGGCCACAAATAATAAAATGGGAAGAATGAGTTGAATGGCACCCCCGATCCAATCTCTTTCACTTTCTACTTCGTAAGGAACTTCGGTTGCTGTGTATGGTACCTGATCTCGGGCTGCATTATCTCGCTTTTCGCGATAAAAGTCGTCCATGGATTTTTTGAAACCATCTGCACCGGTGATCTTAAATGCCATGTGAGGACCTTTTGGATCCACCTTGCCGGCTGCTTCTTTGATTTCCTTGGTATGTGCTTTTTGCCCAGCCGGGTTGAGATAAACTTTTACCAGTTTTCTATTATCGATTATGGTATAGTGATCAACCTGGCCCTGCGCCACCATGTTCTTGAACTCCAGCTCATTGATCTTGGCCATGTTTGGAGTCATTGGGCCAAATAAGGATGATCCGATCAAAAAGATCAGAATAATCGCATAAAGCCAGTAAATATTGAATTGAGGGCCTTTCCGGTTGGAAGTTCCCGGAGTTTTATCTCCTGATTTTCTTTTTTCTCTGTTTGGTAACATAACTATTTATTCCTCTCTACTTATAATGTCTGAAACTGCAAATTGTTTAGCCTTTTGTCATTTTGAATCGCCGATCTCCGTATAGACAGCATCACTCCACATTTCCTCCAGCTTATAGAAGCGTCTTAATTCGGGAGTCATTACATGCACGACCACATTCACATAATCAATCAATACCCACTGCATTTGCTTTTGTCCCTCTTGCTGATAGGGCTTTTCTGCGCATCGATCCGCCACTTGGTCCATTACATGATCAGCAATTGCCCTGATCTGTGGCTGATTGCCTGCCTCACAAATAATAAAAAAGTCAGCGACGGCCTCGTTGATCTTCCGCAGGTCTAATAAAACGATTTGCTCGCCTTTTTTACCCTCAATGGCGGCAATGATTGTTTTGATGATCTTGGAGCTCTTGGTGAGACGTTTGACCGCTTTTTTTCCAGCGGAGGATCCTTGTGTCCTGCCACCGGCTAATACTGCCAGTTGTTCCAACTATTCGATTGCTTTAGTTTCGTATTTCTTTAACCTTGTAAAAATACATAATTAATTGCCACCGCTCCCGCATCCATTTGGTACTCCTTTTGTGAGCCTTTCCTCGGTTGACAGCACCAACGATCAGGCCCGTCGAGCCATACAAGCGGGTGCCGCCTTACCAGGAATGGCCTTTTTTACAGCGGATCAACAAAAAGGAAAGGGACAAAGAGGAAAAACTTGGGAAGCTGCAAAAGGCCAAAGTCTGGCGCTTAGCATCCTGATAAAACCTGATTTTTTAACGGTTCAACAACAATTCTTACTCAGCGCAATAATTGCCTTGGGCACCCGGGCTTGGTTAGCAACGCAGGTACCCCTGGATCAATTCCAAATCAAATGGCCCAATGATCTTTACTGGAACAACCAGAAAATTGGAGGCATTCTCATTGAAAATATTGTAACCAGCGGGGGTGAATGGAACTGGGCAATTGCAGGTATTGGAATCAACCTCAATCAGGAAAAATTTCCAGACAACTTACCTAATCCGATTTCTCTTTTTCAAGTCAACGGGAAAAAATCTGATCCTGTGACTGCCGCAAAAAGTTTATGCGCATCGTTATCCGATTTTTTGCAAACAGCGCTGTGCAATGACCAACAAAAAATACTGGAACAATATCAGCAGCTCCTATATGGCCGCGGTGAACTTTGTAATTTTTCAAGAGCCGGCGTTAGCTTTCAAGCCATCCCGCTTGGTATTACTGAGCAAGGCGAACTCTTACTGGATCGAATTGAAAAACCTATTCAGCACGGCGAATTAGAATGGAAAATAAAGACCGACTAGTCTTCAAAAAGAATTTCCTGTGCGTGCGTACTGCTTTTAGGCTTTGTAATGATTCGTTCGATTTTACCTTTTGCATCAATAATAAAAGTGGTACGATGGATCCCCATGTAGGTATTACCATACATCTTTTTTTCACCCCAAACGCCGTACGCCAGCGCAACAGCGTGATCGGTATCAGTAATTAAAGTAAAAGGCAAGTTATTTTTAGTGATGAACTTTTGGTGTGATTTTTCATCATCCGGACTAACTCCTATCACTACAAATCCCTTTTTGGTTAATTGTGCGTGATTATCTCGCAAATTACAAGCCTGTATAGTGCAAGTAGACGTTAGATCTTTAGGATAGAAATAAAGAATTACTTTTTTCCCTTTGAGTGAAGAAAGTTTAAAAGGTTTGCCAGCTTGATCACGAGTGGTAAATGCAGGGGCCTTATCTCCAACTTGTAATGCACTCATTTTCGTTTCTTTTTTTTGACTGTTTTTTTACTTGACTTTTTAACCGGAGGTTGATAAGGAGCTCGTTTTATCCACCAGGTTTTGGTGGTGGTATTACCCACCAGATCCTCTACGGTTACTGTTAACTTATGTACACCATATGGACATCGCTGATCAAATCGATACACCCAGCTACGCCCTTTGTCATTAGTAAAACGTATCCAACTATCATTTAGTTCGGCACAAAAACGTTTAATCGTACCAAAATTATCCGTGGGAGTAAAAATCAAACGGGAGAGCGCACTTACGTTGATAGTATCCCCCTTCCCAGCCAGTGTAACCTGCGGAGGAATTGTATCAACAAATGCTTGGAAATAACCAAAGTCGTCAAATTCGGCAGACACCCATTCGCCCTCCAGATTTGCCTTTTTTACTTTTTTAACTGTGCCGAAAGAACGTTGTACAACCACTTTATTTTTTAAGTTGGCAGGAATCACTCGCTCTGGCTTTAAGCGAACTATAAAATTGAGGTGAACCGGAATAGTG
>CAIRNW010000252.1 GCA_903879995.1 uncultured Bacteroidota bacterium | reverse complement strand
TTCAAAGTAACTAAATAAAAAAATTTAAAAAGATTGTTGGTTTTTATAATATTATTGACGAATTTGCTTCCAGACCTTATTTATCTGTAAGAAGTCAATTCATGCTTGCCAATCAAACTGCCGTACAGAATGGAGTGGATATTCATAAGTATGCTCCATTATACTATAAGGAATTAACAGAGCAAATTCTTCCTTTTTGGTTGCGTTACAGCAAAGACCAGCAGCATGGTGGTTTTTTTACTTGTCTGGATCGTGCTGGCAACGTGTATGATACAGACAAGTTCATGTGGTTACAGGGCCGTGAAGTGTGGTGCTTTAGTACCATGTATAATCTTCTTGAGCAGCGCCCCGAGTGGCTGGCGATGGCAAAACATGGAGCCAGCTTCATGGAAAAATATGGACGTGACAAAGCTGGTAACTGGTATTTTTCACTCACGCAAGATGGACGTCCATTGGTTCAACCCTACAATATTTTTAGTGATTGTTTTGCAACGATGGGTTTTGCTGCCTTAGATAAGGCAAGTCCATCCGATCAATACAAGCAAATTGCAATCGACACTTTTGAAAATATTCTGCGTCGTCAACATAATTGGAAAGGTATTTACAACAAAGCCGTTCCGGGCACACGTGCGCTAAAGAATTTTAGTTTGCCAATGATTCTTTCCAACCTATCTCTTGAGTTGGAGCCTTTATTAGGTAAAAACAGGGTTGATGCACTGTTACCAGAAGTGATTCATGAGGTGATGGAAGTATTTTATCAACCTGATACTGGTTTGGTATTAGAAAATGTCTACGCTGATGGAAGTTTCTGTGACAGTTTTGAGGGGCGTTTGTTAAATCCGGGTCATGCCATTGAAGCCATGTGGTTTATCATGGATCTGGCTGTACGGATGGATGATTCCTCCCTGGTTGTCAAAGCCAAGGATATCATGTTGCACATGCTAAAAACTGGTTGGGACCCCGAGTATGGTGGAATTTTTTATTTCCTGGATTGCAAGGGTCATCCCACACAACAGTTAGAATGGGATCAAAAATTATGGTGGGTGCATGTAGAGGCACTTGTTGCTTTAGCCAAAGGTTTCCAGTTAACTGGAGATCCAGCCTGTGCAGTTTGGTTTGAAAAAGTGCATCAATACACCTGGAAGCATTTTCGTGATCCGGAGTATGGGGAGTGGTTTGGCTATCTAAACAGGAGAGGAGAGGTGTTACTTTCTTTGAAAGGAGGCAAGTGGAAAGGTTGTTTTCATATTCCTCGTTCGCTCTATCAAATTTGGAATGTATTGAAAACTCCAAAAAACGGAAAGCACTAGTACAGCACCTATGCGAAACAGGTTAACATACTTATTGCTTAGTATATTACTTGCGGGTAGTCATCTACTCTATGCGCAACGCGTTATGCACGTTGACGTGTTAGTAGTTGGAGGAGGTACTGCTGGTATTGCAGCGGGAATACAAGCTGCACGCTTGCAGGCTAAAACGCTAATTGTGGAGGAGACAACTTGGTTGGGGGGTATGCTGAGTGCTGCTGGAGTTTCTGCAACGGATGGCAATCACTTATTGCCCTCAGGTTTATGGGGCGAATTCAGAGCTCGCATTTATAAATACTATGGAGGCCCCTCCAAAGTGGCAACCGGTTGGGTGAGTAACACACATTTTGAGCCGCATGTAGCCAACCAGATTTGGAAGGAAATGGCGTCCGCTGAAAAAAGTTTACAAGTTCTGTATCAGCATCAATTTAATGGTACGATTGTTCGAAATAATTCACATGTAGCTGGTGCGCGATTTGTAAGCTTGGTTAATGGGGAGCAGTTAGTGGTTTATGCAAAACAAGTGGTGGACGCAACGGAGCTCGGTGATGTGATGGCAAGTGCCGGTGTATCTTTTGACATCGGCATGGAGGCTAATGCATTGACGGGCGAAAATGTACAAGTGCCTTCATCCAATGATATCATACAGGATCTAACCTACGTAGCCATTCTAAAAGATTATGGTAAAGGGGTTGATTGTACGATCGCAAAACCTGCGGGATATGATCCCACAGAATTTGATGGTTGCTGTCTTGACTTTTACAAGGATACTACTCGTATTAAACCCGGGGTTGACTGTGCTAAGATGATCACGTATGCAAAGTTGCCTGGCAATAAGTATATGTTGAATTGGCCTGGGCATGGCAATGACATTTATTTAAATCTAATTCAACTAACACCTGCGGAGCGTTCAAAGGAATTGGTAAAAGCAAAACAACAGACACTCCGTTATATCTATTTTTTACAACACCAATTGGGGTATAAAAATTTAGGGCTGGCTGATGATGAATTTCCAACTCCTGATCGTCTTGCTTTGATTCCTTATAATAGAGAGGGTCGACGTCTAAAAGGTGTTGTTCGTTTCAAAGTTCAAGATATAAGCAAACCATTTGATCAGCCATTCCCATTGTATAGAACGGGTATTGCAGTGGGGGATTATCCTATCGATCATCATCACAGAAAGAACTCAGCCGCACCTCAGCATCTTGGATTTTATCCTATTCCATCTTTTACCATTCCTTTAGGATCCTTACTTCCACAGTCACACAGCGGCTTGATTGTTGCAGAAAAAGGGATTAGTGTTAGTAATGTAGTTAATGGAACCACACGTTTACAACCTTGTGTATTATTGATTGGGCAGGCTGCAGGCGCACTTGCTGCGGCTAGTATCAAAAATAAAGTACAGGATGCGCGTCAGGTGTCTGTTCGTCTTGTGCAATCGATCTTGTTACAACAAAAAGCTTACCTGATGCCTTATGCAGATGTAAGCATTGCTGATCTTGGATTTGAAGCGATTCAACGGGTTGGGGCCAGTGGATTTTTAAGAGGAAAGGGCCAGCCCAATGCATGGGCCAACCGTACTTGGTTTGAGCCTGACTCAACCATCACGGTATATCAGTTCATTTCTCAACTACCAGCTTTTGCAATTTTAAAAAATTCAAATCCGGTAACCTATAATAATCCTCTTTCATCTTGGATTGAATCTTCCAGAAAAGAGGGCCTGCTTTCATTGAGAAGGGCAATAGAATTGGTTGGCGAAATTGAAAAGGCTCTACGCGTAATGAATAGAAAGTCAAGTATAGACGAATCATTGTCGATAGAAGAAAAAGTGCGTTTGAATTGGGGGGGATGGGGGCTTACAAATTACCAGCCAAATCGCCCTGTTACCAAGCGGGAGCTGGCTATGCTATTGGACAAAATCATTAATCCTTTTTATGTTTTAGCAGTTGATCACCAGGGAAATTATACTTCACCATAAAATCGTAAACCAAAAACAAACAAC
>CAIRNW010000251.1 GCA_903879995.1 uncultured Bacteroidota bacterium | reverse complement strand
GGTGCACTTGATGTGGTGTCTCTTCTCAATGCTTATTACGGTGCTATTGGCAACCCACGTTACCCAACTGATGCACAGCGTCAGGGTTTTTATGCATTCCCATTTTTCCCAGCTCCTGTACTAGGTGCGATCAATAGCCCTCAATTAAAACCTTTGATTGAGCAAATGTTCCCCTTTTATAATGGGTTGAAGAATAATTATTTTGGGGGTGCTACCGTTTCTCGTACTGGTTATGAGGAGCAACAATTGGTGGATTATAACACCTTGAACGTTCGCTTTAATGGCGGCATTCACTATAAATTCACTGATAAACTCGAACTTTCTTTAAATAGCTATATCGGTGCTGGTACAACAGTTTATACCGGTGCTGATCGTTATTCATTAAAGAATTTAACAATGGGGCAGCACAAATTAGAGCTGCGTCATAAGAACTGGTTTATACGTGGATATACCACACAGGAAAATGCCGGAAAGTCATATAACGCTACTGCATTGGGTGCTTTCTTAAATGAAACTGCAAGTCCAAGTAGTAGCTGGTTTCCTCTTTACATTGGTACCTTCTCTGAGGGTCGTCGTTTAAATGGCGTGCAGGCAAGTGATTTTACGCTGCATCAAGTTGCCAGAGCTTCTGCAGATGCAACCCGTCTGCAACCAGGTTCTAAAGCATTCACCGATGCAATGAATCGTATCAAAACAACACCAATCAGCAAGGGTGGTGCATTATTCCTTGACAAAACTGATTTTTACTCTGCTGAAACACAGCTGAATATTTCTGATATGGGTGGCTTCTCTGATAAAGTTGAATTGATGGCAGGAGCCAGCTGGAAGCAGTGGGTGTTGAATTCACAAGGAACCTTGTTTGCCGATACAGCACAATTGATCCGTGTGAATGAGTATGGTGGATACATGCAAATGAAGAAGAGTTTATTGGAGGGCGGTTTAACGCTGACTGCTTCCGGACGTTTTGATAAGCAAACAAACTTCAAAGGACGCTTTACGCCCCGTGTTTCTGCTGTAATCAAATTAGCAAAAGAGAATTTCCTTCGCTTGTCTTACCAGACTGCCTACCGTTTTCCTACCAACCAGAACCAGTATATCAGCTTAGTAACAGGTTCCGGTGTACTAATGGGTTGCTTACCTGAATTTCAGGATTATTACAAGCTTAATTCTACTCGTCCAGGTTATACAGCGGCCAGTGTTCTTTCTTACAGATCAGGTACATTGGGTGATTCTAGCCGTTTGGTTCGTGCACGTTTCCAACCGGTAAAACCTGAGACAGTTAAATCTTACGAAGTGGGCTACAAGGGTGTAATTGGTAAGAAGCTATTGATTGATGCATATTACTATTACAGCCGCTACGAAGACTTTTTAGTAGGTGTAGCGCTTGCGCAATCACGCACTGGTGCAAACTCTGATCTTTACTCTCCTTTTACTAGTACAAACCTTTCCTACGTACAAAATTCTGCTGAACCCGTTACATCAACAGGGTGGGGCGTTGGCTTTGAATATCAGTGGGTGAGAAAATACGTAGTTTACGGAAACGTATTCTCTGATAAATTACAGGACGTTGAAGCTGGGGTTGTAACTTATTTCAATGCGCCTAAATACCGTGTAAATATTGGTATGCGTAATGAGAATGTATACAAAAACGTTGGTTTCAATGTTGTTTACAAATGGCAAGATCGTAACTATTACGAGGGAACTTTTGTAACGGGTACTCTTCCTGCATTTGGATGGTGGGATGCACAAGTTACTTACCGTCCTCCTCAGAATCCAAAGAGTACGTTCCGTGTGGGAGGTACCAATATTGCCAATAACTATCAGCGTACTGGTTTTGGAAGCCCTTATGTTGGTGGCTTATACTATGTTAGTTATGGTTACAACTTATTCTGATTGCCTTAGCGCTATCAGTTAATTGCTGGGTTTTAAGTATTCAGGTCCCGCCATCAAGGCGGGACTTTTTTTTATAGATGCCTGCCAAATCGATTAATTTAGCCTTGTGGATGTAGCTACTATTTTGCAGAGTTGGACTAAAGGACAATTTAGCCCCTTCTATTGGTTCGAGGGCGAGGAAGATTTCTTTATTGATCAATTGACAACCGCAGCCGAAAAAACAATTCTAAGCCCGGAGGAGTCAGCCTTTAATTGTACGGTATTCTATGGGAAAGATACATCCTGGGCGGATGTGGTAAACCAATGTAGACGATACCCCATGTTTGCAGAACGTCAAGTGGTAATCTTGAAAGAAGCTCAGCAGCTACGAGATATTGAAAAATTAGAGCCTTATTTTGAGCAGCCGCTTACGTCTACCATACTGGTGATTGCTTACAAAGAGAAGAAGTTGGATAATCGAAAGAAAGTGGCACGATTGATCAAGGAAAAGGGAACTTTTGTTTCATTTAAAAAGTTAAATGAAAAAGAGGTGGCAGCATGGATTGAACAAAGGCTTGCTGCAAAAGAACAAAAAATTACTCCACGTGCCTTGTTATTGATGGTGGATCATCTTGGAAGTGAGTTGAGTAAAGTAGAGCAAGAGCTTGAAAAACTTCAATTAAACTGCAGTCCGGGTTCCGTAATTGATGAGGATCTTATTGAGCGATTTGTGGGGGTTAGTAAAGAATTCAATGTATTTGAATTGCAAACTGCATTGGCGCAGAAGGATTTTTTAAAAGCCTTTCGAATCATTCAGTATTTCAAGCAAAATCCTAAAGCCGCACCCTTGCAGTTGATCCTACCGCTTCTCTACAGTTTTTTTTCAAAAGTATATATGCTCTTTGGGGCTGATACGTCCGACGATCGCTCCCTGGCTAGTCAGCTTGGTATACCTCCCTTTTCTATTCGTAATTACAAAGAGGCAGCTCGTCTGTACGGTTATCAGGGAACGGAGCTTACCTTATTATTGCTACACCAGTATAATTTAAAATCAGTTGGGGTGGGAGCCACGTCCACCGAGGACTCTTCTTTACTCAAAGAGCTCATTTTTAAAATGACTTCCCACTAGTAGTGTTGGAGGATATGCAGGCTGTTTTGCTTGTCTTTCCCTAATTGTTCTATTAATCCCTGCAATGAGTCATATTTCTTTTCCTCTCGTAAATAGGCAATCATATGAACTTCCAGGAGTTGATCATAAATTTCTTGATCAAATTCAAAAATGTTGACTTCTATCACCCTGCTTTTTCCATCAACCGTAGGACGAAGGCCAATACTCATCATCCCCTTGTATAGGTGATTAGCACCCTCGGGTTTTGCAAAGACGGCATAGATACCATTTCCGGGAACGATTTTTTCGGAATCTTCAATTTTTAAATTGGCAGTGGGATAACCCAGCGTTCTACCTATTTTATTTCCATGAACAACTCTGCCGCTGAAGAAGAAGGGATATCCTAATAATTTGTTGGCAGCTGTAATGTCAGCTCTGGAAAGATGCTCTCTGATTTTTGTAGAACTAATGGTAATGTCCTCCAAGAGTTGTCTCGGAATCTCTTTTAAGGCATATCCATACTGCAATGCTTTTTCGGCTAATAGGGCGTAATCACCCTGCCTATTTCGGCCAAATTGGTGATCATGTCCAATGATGATGGTATGGGGATTAAAATGAGCCACTAAAAACTCCTCTATGTACTCTGTTGCGGAAAGGTTTGCAAATTTTTCAGTGAAAGGCACAACCACCAGGTGATCAATTCCCTCTTTTTCTAAAAGCTGTTTTTTTTCCTCCAGGGTATTCAATAGCCGAATGCCTAGTATAGCAGAGCTAACTATTTTTCTGGGATGAGGATCAAACGTAATTAAAACGGATTCCCCCCCGAGTGATTGTGCGGTACTTGTGAGGGCGTGTAATACCTGTTTATGCCCATTGTGCACACCATCAAAGGTTCCGATGGTTATTACAGCTTTTTTAAAAGCTGGGAGCTGATTTAATGCGTTATGTACTTGCATTTGGTTTGCAAAGATAGTTGTAGCAAGGCAGTTGACCGAACGGGTAGGAATTAGTAAGTTTGCCGTGCATGTCACGCTACGCTAAAAGAGGGGTTTCTGCTCAAAAAGAGGAAGTGCATGCTGCGGTTAAGCAGCTAAACCCCGGATTATATCCTCACTCATTTTGTAAAGTTTATCCCGATTTTCTGTGTAATGACAGTAATTGGGTGTCCATTATGCATGCTGACGGGGCAGGTACTAAATCGATATTAGCCTATCTGTACTGGCGTGAAACGGGTGATCTTTCCGTGTGGAAGGGGGTTGCGCAAGATGCCATCGTGATGAACTTGGATGATCTGCTTTGTGTAGGCGTTACTTCTTCTATTCTTTTTTCCTCTACTATTGATCGAAATAAAAAGTTAATTCCTGGCGAAGTTTTGGCTACCATTATTGAAGGTACCAGTTCCTTTTTTGAACAGATGAGTCAGCACGGAGTAGACATCCAATTCATGGGTGGAGAAACGGCTGATGTCGGGGATGTGGTACGTACAATTGCTATTAATGGTACCATGGCGGCTCGTTGGCCAAAGGATAAATTAATTACCAATAACAAGATTCAAGCGGGAGATGTTATTGTAGGACTAGCTGGTTTTGGGATGGCCTCTTATGAAAATGCCTACAATAGTGGTATTGCCAGTAATGGACTTACCAGTGCAAGACATGATCTGTTAAATCATACTTACGGTTCGCTTTTCCCAGAGTCCCTGGATCCAGCTATGGATAGTGATGTTGCTTACACGGGGCCTTATAGCCTCAGTAGTGAAATCGCTGATCAGGGGAATCGCTATACGGTTGGCCAGTTATTACTGAGTCCAACCCGCACGTTTGCACCAGTTATTAAAAAAATAATAACACAATTACCAAGTGCCGTTCATGGGTTAATTCATTGCAGCGGAGGTGGCCAAACCAAATGTTTAAAATATTTGCCTGGAAATTTTAAAATAATCAAGGACAATCTTTTCAACCCTCCGATAATTTTTAAAATGATCCAGGAGGCCAGTAATTCCGATTTGAAGGAGATGATGCAAGTGTTTAATATGGGAACACGGTTTGAAATTTACACGAATAGCCAAGATGCACAAGCCATAATTGATATAGCCTCAACTTTCAACATTTCCGCACAAATAATTGGCCGGGTCGAGGACGGGTCAAAAAAAGAGCTGCATATTTATCATCAAAACGAGACCTTAGTATTTTGATTCTCCATCTTCTTTTTTAGTAATTTGTAACAAATCCAACTATGTCAGACTCAATTATAGCATTACGCGATGTTAATATCTATCAGGGCTCCTCGCTTGTTTTACAAGATGTAAACTTGACCGTGAATAAGGGAGAATTTGTATACCTGGTTGGTAAAACTGGTTCTGGTAAATCTAGCCTTTTAAAAACATTATATGGCGAACTTGCGCTAGTGGAAGGAACAGGTATTGTGGCTGGTTTTGATTTAAAGGAATTGGATTGGAAGCGAGTCCCTTTTTTGAGGAGAACACTGGGGGTTGTGTTTCAGGATTTTCAATTATTGACTGATCGAAACGTGAATGAGAATTTGAAGTTTGTTTTAAAGGCAACTGGATGGACGGACGAACGGCTGATGAATGAAAAGATTGCTGACGTGCTTGACAAAGTGGGATTAAAATCCAAAGGTTTTAAAATGCCATTTGAGTTAAGTGGTGGAGAGCAACAGCGCATCGACATTGCGAGGGCATTGCTCAACTCCCCCAAATTAATCTTGGCAGACGAGCCTACAGGCAACCTGGATCCAGAGACATCTGATGAGATTATGAAATTGCTGTTTCATATCAGTCGCGATTACAACACTGCAGTTGTAATGGCTACCCACGATTATATTGTGGTGCAAAAGTTTCCAGCAAGGATGATCCGAACAGAGCAAGGTCGGGTAGAGGAACTGGCCTCAATTCATATGTAAATGAACATAGTTCTACATGTTCATGTTCTCCATCCCTTCTCCCATTAATTTAGTGCTTTTGCGCTTGAAAAGATTGGGATCAAATTTTCCAAATCTCCAGTTAATGTTAAGTCGGAGTAATTGAGGGTCTCTTCTCCTGAAAACATCTTGTACAAACAGGGAGGAGGCAGAATAAATTTGTTGACGCCTTGTTCGTAATACATCATTCATATTGAGCGAAATACTCGTTTGTTTGTTCTTTCCTAACTCAATTCGGATAGCCGCATCAATAAAGTAATTTGCCTTTTGATAACCTTGTGCTGCACTGGCTTGCCCCCACATGCCTCCGCCCCACATGCCGCCACCGCCGCCCCCCCAACGTCCGCCGCCACTCCCACCGCCACTACCGCCGGGGGGGAGTACAGATCGGGATTGATATTCACCTGACAATTGAAAGGTGATATTTTTAGGCAGTTTATAGATATTATTAACCTTGATCTGATAGCTCACAAATGGATCAATTGAGTTCTCAAAGTTGGATGCAAGTTTAATTGCGGAAGTGAATAAATTAAAGTTGCTGGTCAAATCCCATTGGTTATTAATTTTTGTTTTGGCTACCAATTCTGCCCCGGTTACGTAACTGGAATTGGCATTAATGAATGTATTGATCAATGCTTCTTTGCCAGTGATGGGGTTGGTCTCTTTATCTTGGTATCGAGTAATCAGGTTGTCGGTATGTTTGAAATAGACAGACCCCAGTACATTATTTTTATTCGAGTAAGTTTTTTGGTAAGAAAGCTCAAATGAGTTGGTAAATTCTGGGAGTAATCCCGGATTTCCTCTGCTAAGATTTAATGAATCTGAGTAATCGGTGAAAGGATAGAGTTGGAAAAAGTTGGGGCGATTTATTTTGCGCGTATAGTTGATTTGAAGTTCAGCATTCTTTTTTAATTTATTACTAATAAAAAGGCTGGGGAACAAGCTGACAGGAAATTCAATAGAAAATTTTTCATTTCGATCAGGTAAAAAGCCATTGTACATCGAGCGTTCAGCACGTAGGCCAAGTTGGTAGCCAAAATTACTGACCTGTTTAGAGAGCGTAGCATATCCTGCAAAAACATTGTCGTCACTCGTATAGTTGACAGACAAACCTGGTATTTGTATGATTCCTCCAGGCGTTTTAATAAAGAAGTTATTTTTATTGTCAACGGTTCTCCATTGACCACGTAATCCTGCTTCAATTTTTACTTTGTCTGAGAGGGGTAGGGTATAATCAGTTTGAATGACCATGTTGGTATTATCACCTGATCCTGCTTGAAGTTGATCCTGGATTTTTACAAAAGAACTTAAGGGGTTTGCGTAATAGGCCGTGCGGATCTCATTATTGTTTTCACTTTGGCTTATGTTTTGCGTAAAATCAATCGACCACTCCTCCCCAGCTCGTGGAAATAAGTGCTTAAAGCTGGCGCTTAGTCCAGTAAAATTGAATTCACTGGCAGAGTTTGAAAACCGATCATTATAAGAGCGAGTAATGGGCGAGTAGAGCGAATCGATTGTGCTGTAACTATCGTTGGTAGGTGTAAATTTCCCCCCTCCTTTATTAATGGAAAACGAAAGGGTGTTTCGATTATCTATAAAAAAATCAAAACCACCTCGAAAAAACATAAAATTACCTTTAGATATACTGCTATCCTCTTGCTTGAGAAAAGTATTTGGATTTGCAATCAGGGTAGTACGCTCTGTGGTTCCTGCGCTGATTGATTTGCGCATGTTATAATTCAAACTTCCAAAGAAATTAAGTTTATTCTGTCTCACATTTACATCAGCTCCGCCGCCTACTCGTGCACGGGAATCGATATTTGATCGAATATTACCGCTGTATCCTACACGTTTATTTTTTTTGAGAATAATATTTAAGATGCCTGCCGTACCGCCAGAAGCATCAAATTTGGCGGATGGGTTTGTAATAATTTCAACGCTTTCAATCGCATCAGCTGGTATTTGCTCCAAGGTTAGCACCGTGGGCCTGCCATCTACAAATAATTGAGGCGTATTGTTCCGCATGGTGACATTCCCATCCAGATCTACATTAATAGAGGGAACATTTCGCATTACATCCACTGCGGTACCGCCAGCCGATACTATATTACGGTCTACGCTGAAAATTTTTCTATCTATTCCCAATTTTAGTCCACCAGTGCTGGCGCTCACTGTCACGTTTTCCAATGTTTTTTCAGCAATATCAATTTTTATATTCCCAAGGTCTTTATCGAGTGCTGAAAGCATGGCTGTGAAATCTGTGTTACCACTGGTTGGCATTTTTAGATCAAAGCTTATGGTTTGCTCAATGGTTTTATATCCCACTACATTGATCCGAAGCTTGAATTGTCCAAATGCAGGGATATTTTCCAACCGAAACTCACCATTAGCACGGGTTAACATTCCAGCTATAACCACATCCTTCCTCTTTTTAGTAACGGTATCCAGTTTGTTTTGTAGCAATTGCACAGAAGCTAATTCGATGGGTTTTCCAGTATTTGACTCGAGTACCTTTCCGTAAAAGCTGCCATTAGGCATTTGACGGCTATTGGCGCCCCCTCTTGCCATAGAAACTGGGGGTTGTGCATGGATAGTAAAAAACGTAAAAAGGCTTATCAAAAATGAAATACGAACTAGCATGCTATTATTTTGATTATTAAACGAGTAAGATTGACAGGGCTTGTGGAATAGGTTTACAGATAATATAAACGGTTCATAACGTTTATAAAAGGTGATTGTTCAATCTTATGACTTTATTTGAGGCTATTAATTAAAAAAACCTCGTCAAAAGACGAGGTCTGGGTGGCTAACCGGGCTCGAACCGGCGACCCTCAGAACCACAATCTGATGCTCTAACCAACTGAGCTATAGCCACCATTTTTCCTTTAAGTCTCCAAATAGGTGGAGAGGTTAAGGAGTTGCAAAATTAGGTAAAAACCTGCTTCTCAAAAAAATAGGGGCTCATTTTACGCTATTTTTGATTTCCATGTTTTCGTCCTTAAAATATTGGTTTACTATGAAGAGAATCAGCGTACTGGTGGTTTTAGTCTTAATAGGATCGGTGGTAACAACTCAGTTGTTGGGAAAAAGTAAAACAAATCTACCTCCTGACAAGTATGAAAAAATTATGTTTTTGGTGGGCAGAATGCTTACAGATGGACATTATAGTCCCCAGCAGATCGATGATGCTTTCTCTAAACGTGTGTTTGATCGGTATCTTACTGAGCTAGATCCCGAAAAGAATATTTTTTTAAAAAGTGACATTGCTGCCCTTCGTGTTTATGAAAATAAAATTGATGATGAATTGACAGGTGCGCCCCTCCTTTTTTTCAAAGCTGCTGGGAAAATTTTTACGACGCGTGTGGAGGAAACGGAGTTGCTCTATCAAAAAATATTGACTCAGCCTTTTGTTTTTGCAAATTCCGAGGAAGTGATTTTAGATCCTGAACAGTTTGATTTTCCTCTTCATGCAGCAGAACGAGAACAGCGTTGGCGAAATAAATTGAAGTATATGACACTGGAGCGGTATGCTGAAGGCTTAGCGCTCAATCAAAAAACTGCAGAGAAGGATAGTAAAAAAGGCAAAAATGATCTTGAGCTTGAAAAAGAGGCACGTGAAAAAGTGGGGAAAATTATGGCTCGAACTTTTGATCGTTTTCGTAATAAATTCAATGAGGATGACAAGTTTAATCTTTTTATAAATACAATTACCACCACCATGGATCCACACACTGAGTTCATGCCGCCGGTGGACAAACGTTACTTTGATGAGGAAATGAGTGGGCAATTTTTTGGCATCGGAGCAACGCTTCAGTACGATGAGGGTAATATTAAAATAAACAGTGTAGTAGCGGGCAGTCCAGCTTACAAATCAGGCCAAATTCAAGCAGGAGATATCATTCTTAAAGTTGGACAGGGTGCAGAAGAGCCAGTAGATCTCACAGGGTTTATGACTACGGATGCTGTAAAATTAATTCGTGGTAAAAAAGATTCTGAGGTTCGCTTAACCATACGTAAGATTGATGGTACCATTAAAGTAGTTTCTTTGATTCGTGATCGTATAGTGCAAGATGAAGGCTATGCACGTAGTGCTGTAATCAACGAAGGAGGTCGAAAAATCGGGTATATCTACCTTCCTGATTTTTACGCTGATTTTGAAAATCCCAATGGACGTCGCTGTTTTACGGATGTGGCTAATGAATTGATCAAGCTAAAAGCCGAAGGGATAAGTGGTCTAGTTTTTGATCTAAGGAATAATGGAGGAGGTTCGCTTTATGATGTTGTACAAATGGCTGGTTTATTTATTGCAGAGGGCCCCATTGTTCAGGTAAAAGACAGAGACCGTCCACCTACTATTTTAAAAGACAAGGACAGGGCTGTACAATATGAGGGTCCGCTGGTGGTTTTAGTCAACGAGTTTAGTGCATCTGCTTCTGAGATATTTGCAGCTGCCATCCAGGATTATGGCAGAGGAGTGATTATGGGTAGTAGCTCCACGTACGGTAAGGGTACTGTCCAGCGTAATATTGGACTAGATCCTCAATATGGTTTTTCCTCAACTAATGCGGAATTGGGAACAGTTAAATTGACGTTGCAGAAATTTTATCGAGTGAACGGGGGGTCTACGCAATTGAAAGGAGTTACCCCTGATGTGGTGATACCTGATAACATGGAATACCTAAAATTCAGAGAAAAAGATACTAAAGAGGCACTTCCGTGGGATCAAATTCCAAGAACTGCCTATATAACCTGGACTCCAGCCTACCAAAAAGATTCTGTCGTAGCCCAAGCTCGTCGTAGAATCAGCAATGACACGTTGTTCCAGCTAATCAGTAATACGGCTTCTTACTTGTCCAAACAAAACGATAAAATAGTTAATCTGCAGCTGGAAGCTTATAATAAAGCGCAAGAACAGATTAAAAATGCTGTAAAGCGATTAGACTCCTTACAACAAGGAAGAGGCGCGTTACAAGTAAATGCCTTGCAAGGGGAGGAAAACCGTTGGTCGAATGACAAACCAAAGCAAGAGCGATTTGAACGTTGGTTAAAGACGCTGGGAAAAGATATCTATGTGGAGCAGGGTGTAAAAACAATGCAGGATATGATCAAAGACATACCTGTAACTGCAAAACGCGCGTAATTAACTAGGCGTTTCTGTTGATACAATTTAAATCCTCAAACGCAATCTCTAATCGTTTGATGAAAGCTTCCTCTCCTTTACGTAGCCACACTCTGGGGTCGTAGTACTTTTTATTGGGTTTATCTTCGCCCTCAGGGTTGCCTAGTTGACCCTGCAAGTAAGCCTCATTCTTTTTGTAATTAGTGAGCACGCCATCCCAAAATGCCCATTGTAAATCTGTATCGATGTTCATTTTGATAGCTCCATAAGAAATAGCCTCTCTAATTTGCTCTTGGGGAGAACCGCTACCCCCATGAAAAACAAAGTAAACGGGTTTGGAGCTGGTCTTTAATTGTTGTTGTATGTAATCCTGACTATTCTTGAGAATAACCGGACGTAATTCAACATTCCCAGGCTTGTATACGCCATGTACATTTCCAAATGCAGCTGCAATGGTAAATAAACTGCTTACTTTACTTAATTCGGTGTAGGCGTAAGCAACTTCAGCCGGTTGAGTATAAAGTTTCGAGTTTTCTACGTCTGAATTATCTACGCCATCCTCTTCGCCACCGGTAACACCTAATTCAATCTCAATACTCATACCCAGGGGTTGCATGCGTTTGAAATAGGAGACAGAAGTAGCAATATTCTCCTCTAGCGGCTCTTCGCTAAGATCTAGCATATGTGAACTGAACAGTGGTTGTCCCTTTTCCTTAAAATAGGTTTCTCCAGCATCCAGCAAACCGCTAATCCAGGGCAGCCATTTTTTTGCTGCGTGATCTGTATGAAGGACCACCGGTACGCCATAGTATTTGGCTACATTATGGACATGAAGTGCACCAGAAATCCCGCCCTGTATATTTCCTTGTAATTGGTCATTAGGCATACCTTTTCCAGCAATAAACTGGGCGCCACCATTAGAAAATTGTATGATGACGGGCGAATTTACTTTGGCTGCAGTTTCCAAGGTGGCATTGATCGAATTTGTACCAATCGTATTCACAGCAGGCAACGCAAAATTATTTTCAATAGCATCTTGATAAAGCGCTTTCAGTTCTTCACCATGTAAAACGCCGGCACGATATTTTTTCATATAAATGGGGATTTCAGATCTTGCAAATCTAGTTTTTTAAGGGTTTCCTAACGCTGCAATCACATCATATTTTGTAACGATGTGGTAAGCGCCAGCTTCATCCCGGGTTAGCACAGCTCCATTTTCTTTGCTAATGTACTGGGTTAATTTTTCAGCAGGACTATCAAATGGGACAACGGGAAATCCTTTTTCCATTACAGCTTGAACAGTAGAATTTTTTAAATCTGGGTCTGCAAATATTTTTCTAAACAAACCGTGTTGGCTGATGGCTCCAACCGGGTGCTCTGCGTCCATTACTGGAATTTGCTCGATGTCGTATTTTTTCATGAGCTCAACTGCATCAGATACGGAATGTTGTGGTGCAACTGTGATTAATTTTTTTGATCCTCTGCTTCGAATAATTTCTCGAATTGTTTTTACTTCCAAGAAACCCCTTTCCATCATCCATTGATCGTTGTATATTTTTCCAACATATCGACTGCCATGATCATGCAAGATGCAAACAGGGAGATCTCCTTTCTTTAATTTATTTTTTAATTGAAAGAGACCTTGAATACAACTTCCAGCACTATACCCACAAAATAGTCCCTCTTCTTTGGCTAGTCTTCTTGCCATAACAGCGCCATCTTTATCGGTTACTTGC
>CAIRNW010000250.1 GCA_903879995.1 uncultured Bacteroidota bacterium | reverse complement strand
GCTGCCACATTGGTGATTACGCTCATTGTGTTGGTAATGGATTTTGCAACAGGTAATGGATTGCGTTTTATCTATAAACAATTATTCTAATGGAAGCTGTTACAAATACAACTACTACAACGCAGGCTGAAACCAAGTGGTACGTACTGCGTGTAATAAGTGGAAAAGAAAAAAAGGTCAAAGAATACCTTGATAAGGAAATCAGTCGCGGCGGTTGGAGTGAACTGGTAAAGCAAGTTTTTCTTCCCGTTGAAAAGGTATATAAAGTTGCCGCAGGAAAAAAAGTAATGCGCGAACGCAATTATTATCCGGGTTATGTAATGATCGAGATTTTAGAGGGGAAATTAAGTGATGACCTCCGGGATGTAATAAAAAATACCACTAACGTAATTCATTTCCTGGGGAAAGACAATCCGATTGCATTGCGCAAAGCGGAGGTTAATAAGATGTTGGGTAAAATGGATGAGATGAGCGAAGCGGGTGGTATCAGTATGATGGAACCTTACATTGTAGGAGAAACCATAAAGATCATCGAAGGTCCATTCAACGATTTCAATGGAATCATTGAAGAGGTCAACGATGAAAAGAAGAAGCTGAAAGTGACAGTTAAGATCTTTGGTCGTGCTACGCCTGTTGAATTAAGTTATATGCAGGTGGAAAAGCTAAGCTGACGTTCGTCCTAAAAATAGGTAAAGCCTCCTGCGGGAGGCTTTTTTATTGCTTGAATTTCAAAGGGATAGGGGGCTTAAAAAAAACCAAGGGATTGTATTGTAAATCCACTGCGTCTGCCTAACTTTGCCGCCCCAATTAGTTCTTTCTACGAGGAATTTGGGAGTGCCTGTAAGGGCACGCTTGAACCAATAAATTGTAAGACATGGCAAAAGAAGTATCCGGCTTTGTAAAGCTGCAGTGCAAGGGTGGCCAAGCCAACCCCGCACCTCCCATCGGACCTGCATTAGGTTCCAAGGGAATTAACATCATGGAGTTCTGTAAGCAATTCAATGCTAGAACCCAGGACAAACAAGGGAAAGTACTCCCCGTTCTCATCACTGTTTATTCAGACAAGAGTTTTGATTTTGTAATCAAAACACCTCCCGCTGCCGTACAGTTGATGGAAGCTGCTAAAATCCAAAAAGGTTCCAAGGAAAGCAACCGTTCAAAGGTTGGAAAAGTTTCCTGGGATCAGATTAAGGTTATTGCAGAGGACAAAATGCCCGACTTAAACTGTTTCACAGTGGAAAGCGCCATGAAAATGGTAGCAGGAACAGCGCGCAGTATGGGTTTGAATGTGGATGGAAAAGCCCCCTGGGAAAATTAATTGTCAATCTAAAGAACTGAATCATGGCATTTGTAAGTAAAAAAAGAAAAGTGGCTGACACAAAGGTGGACGCCAATAAATCATACTCCCTCAAGGAGGCTTCTTCACTAGTTAAGCAAATCACTACTTGTAAGTTCGACGCTTCTGTTGATTTACACATCCGTCTGGGTGTAGATCCAAAGAAGGCTGACCAAGCTATTCGCGGAACTGTTACACTTCCTCATGGAACTGGTAAAACCAAGCGTGTATTAGTATTATGTACACCCGATAAAGAAGCGGCTGCTAAAGATGCAGGGGCTGACTATGTAGGATTGGATGAGTTTGTAACTAAAATTGAAGGCGGTTGGGTAGACGTTGATGTGATTATTGCTACGCCCAGTGTCATGCCCAAAATTGGTAAGCTTGGTAAAGTGTTAGGTCCTCGTAACCTGATGCCAAACCCTAAGACGGGTACTGTTACCAATGATGTAGCGGCTGCTATCAATGATGTGAAAGGTGGTAAAATTGCATTTAAAGTAGATAAAGTAGGTATCGTACACGCTTCCATTGGACGTGTGAGTTTTGCTCCTGAGAAAATTGCAGAGAACAGCCAAGAGTTGCTCAATGCAATTATCAAAGCAAAGCCTTCTTCCGCAAAGGGAACCTACCTAAAGGGTATCAGCATGGCCTCTACAATGAGTCCTGGTATCGCTATCGACACCAAAGCATTTATCAACTGATCCTCTTAAACCTAATTACCACAGTCTAATTTCAATACAATGACTAAAGAGCAAAAAAACGAAGTGATCGAAGTGCTGAAGGGAAAATTCTCTCAGTACAACAACTTCTATGT
>CAIRNW010000249.1 GCA_903879995.1 uncultured Bacteroidota bacterium | reverse complement strand
TTAGCGCCATTATTGGTACTGCGACGGTATACATTGTACACATAAGAACCAAACTGATAGTTAGCTTCATTTTGATCGATGGCAACAAAAGCACCATCGCCACCCGTTACTTCCACAGATGCACCCAGACCGGGATTATTTAATTGATGTACTCCATTATCCTGCGCACCCGCCAAGAAATAATTGGTTTGTGTTGGATGAACCGCAACCGCATAAAATTGCTTGACTCTGAATCCGGTATTACGATCGCGTATGGTTGTTCCTTTATCTGCGGAATAGTGCACACCTCCATCACAACCAAAGATCAATTTATTTCCTCCATCCCACCATTGAATATCGTGTTGATCTGCGTGTACATATTGATACAAACTGGATGTACCTACCCAAGCAGAAATTCTTGTCCAGGTTGTACCGCCATCCAATGTGCGCGCACAGTCAATTCCTCCAATAATACATTCCTCCGGATTGGCAGGATTGATTCGCACAGAAACATCATACCATCCTTGTCCATTGGCAAATGAGCTAGCACCCTGTGCATTGGGTGGAGCACCGGGAGTAACTGCCCAGGTTGCACCTCCATCCACTGATTTATAAACTTCAGGCACCTGACTGGAATTGTTAACGGGCAATGCATACAGCACGGTACCCGATACTGCAATCTCGGCGCGGTTGTTATAAGAAGGGAACGGAGTTGTTGGTGCATTCCAACCAGTGCCGGTGCTTACACCAGCAGGATCATCTGTATAGCGATAACTCTGTGTATTGCTAATTCCTGTTACCACATGCAAACGTCCTTGTACAGCGGTGGATGAAATTTCCATATCACACACACGACTGGATGCTATACCGGATGGTGTAATATTAGTCCAATTGCTTCCGCCGTCTGCAGAACGATAGAGCCCGTTTCTTGTTCCGAGATAAACATTTCCTTGAAAATCGCAAAGGATACGAGTGCAAAATGTATACGCACTGGTACTGGCAAGAAATGTCCAGGTAGTTCCACCATCGGTGCTTTTAAACACACCTACTCCTTGTGCTGCATCCGCATTGTAATAAGATTCACCGGTGCACAGATACATGATGTTTCTAAAGCCCGGGCGTGGATCCTGACAAATCGAAGAAATAGCCAGGTTAGATAAGAAATCATTGACGGGTGTCCAGATTGCGGGGGAGGCTGTGATATCAGTAGTTTTCCAAAGTCCACCTGATACGCTTCCTGCAAACACCGTTTTTTTATTGGGATCCAAGGAGTCTACCATCAATGCACGGACACGTCCTGCTGTAATGCCTCCGTTCGCCCTTGTGTTTCCATTGCTCGGACCCACTGCATCTGCATTGGGGCCACGTTCTTCCCAACTCAATGCATTGATTCGATTTTGACGAGCCGCCTCACGCGCTACTTCGGTAGCCATTTTTGCTTCGAATAATTTTTGCCAAGGCACTTGCCCTGTGCGAGGGTCGCGAATCATTTCCAATTCCTGTTCCCACATTTCACCGGGACCATCGTAATGATCTTTTTTGTCATTATCGACTGCCGGGTTTTGTTGACAGGCCACAAAAAATAGGGACAACGTCAGCAATCCAAAAAACGCACGAAGCGAGCGGGGGAATAATAGTTGCATGAGGCAAGTTTGAAGTCGCTAAAATTAAGCAAACCCCCTCTAAAAAAAGACCCTTGTTGAAGAGAATTGAAGAACGGTCAAAAAGGATAAAACCTCCTTAACCAGCCGCAATCATGCTGATCTCCACATTCACAAATTTGGGCAGGGCGGACACCTGAACGGTTTCACGGGCGGGAAAATCCCCCGTAAAATAACTGCCATAGATGGTATTTACTTCCGCAAAGCGGTTCATATCGGTCAAAAAAATGGTAGTCTTGAGTACGTTTCCAAAATCAAGCCCGGCTTTGTTTAAAATAGCCTTTAGATTTTCCATCACCTGACGGGTTTCCATGGCCAGATCCGCATTATTCAGTTGGCCGCTTACGGGGTCCAAACAAATTTGTCCTGAAATATAAAGAACGCCATTGTGGCGCACGGCCTGATTATAAGGTCCAATGGGGGCCGGAGCCTGATCAGTGTTAAGAATGGTTTTTGACATAGTGCTTGTTTTGCAGGGCGAATTTAGCTTTATACGCTTTCTTTGCAAAAATTGGTCGCATGAAGGTGGCATGGATTGCAAAGGACGAACAAAAACAGGAGTGGTGCTCTTTTACAAAGCATAACCCCGAGCTGGCGGATACTGTGTCAACAACCTGGCTATATCATCCCAGTGCAATAACGGACCAAACCATTTGTATCGATCTAGTTTTTGAAGACCAACCCGATCATCTTGGCGTGCTTGAAAATTTTCAACAACAAGGAGGAATTGTGGTGGTAGCCGCTACATTGAAAACATGTCAGCAATTACCGTCTGGATTTATTCGTATGAATGCCTGGCCTGGATTTTTGGACAAGCCCTGTGTAGAATTAGCGGGTGGGGCTACCCCGGCACAAGAACAGCTAAATCTTTTTTTTAAATCGGTAGGACGAACCACTGAATGGGTCAATGATCAAATTGGTTTTATCGCTCCTCGTGTAATTGCATGTGTGATCAATGAGGCGTACCTGGCCTTGCAAGAAGGTGTTAGCACCAAGGATCAAATTGATACTGCCATGCAACTAGGAACTAATTATCCGCATGGACC
>CAIRNW010000248.1 GCA_903879995.1 uncultured Bacteroidota bacterium | reverse complement strand
TAGAGCCACGTGATCGCGTGCAGGTGTACAATAAAGTTTTTTATGCAAACCAGGAGATGGTTGAAGTTGATGGTGCTGTACGTCTTCCTGTAAAACGAATGTTGGCGATCAACGATAAAATATTGGTAAGTGATGCCGTACAGCTAGCAGGTGGACTACTACCCACTGCATTAGAAAAGGCACAAATCATTCGTAGAGATATCATGCAGCCAGAAAAGGTTGAGTATTTTCCAATTGACTTAACAAATCCCGGAAGTGCAGAACTGAAGGCTGGAGATAAATTAATTGTATTTGACAAAAGAACATTTGTCCTTGGCTCTACAGTGTCACTTGGAGGTGCAGTTAATGACACCTTAACCACACCTTACAATCCTTCACTCAGTATTGCTGACCTCATCAGACTAGGAGGAGGCTTCAAGCAATCTGCCGCTTTGAACCGTGTTGATGTTTTTAGATTGGGGTATGGTGAGAATGGAGCTGGGTATACACGTTTTGAGTTGGAGATGGATGCATCTTATAATGTAATAGCGCCCAATACAACTTTCAACTTAATGCCTTTTGATAAGGTTGTGGTCCGCGATTTGCCGCTCTTCAACTTGAATCGTACTGTTCAATTATTAGGAGAAGTAAGATACCCGGGACTATATGCACTAGCAGCAGATCAAATTAATCTTTCTGAAATAATTAAACAAGCTGGAGGTCTGAACCCATTAGCAGATCAACGTCATGCAGTGCTTACAAGAGTTTCTGGAGCAAAAGGGTCAATTGGTATTGATTTAAAGAAGGCGCTTCAGCGTGAAGGCTCTAGCAAATTTGATCCGGTACTTCTTGCTGGCGATATTATTAATATTCCTGCTTATCAGAATACAATTGGAATACGAATTCGAGGTACCAGACAGGCTGATTTGCTTACCGCTGGTGTGCGCTTAGATCAAAAATCAATTAATGATGTTTCTAGTTTCATTTATACAACCTCACGTTCTTCTCGTTGGTACATTAGGGAATATGCTGGTGGATTTTCTCGTAAAGCTGACAAATCAAGCGTAACAGTTTCTTATCCGGATGGAAGTGTGAAAGGAACACGTAATATTTTCTTGTTCTTCAGAAAGTATCCTACGGTGAAGCCTGGTGCAATTGTTTCGCTTACTAACAAAGAAGAGAAAGTAAAAGGTGGTGAGGACAAAAAAGTGAACTGGGATAATGTATTCAGCAAAATACTTGCCGTAGGAACTACGATGGCGGTATTGATAACGGCTACTAAATAACCCGTTTTATACGGGCTTTAGCTTAGCAGTAAAGTGACGAAGTAAGGGGGCTTCTTCCAAAATCTGAAGTCCTTTTAGTTCGTCTCTTTTTTTATACACCTCGATAATTACTTCTGCTACGTAATCAATATGGCTTTGTGTATACACGCGGCGTGGAATAGCCAAGCGCACTAATTCCAGGGTGGCAGGAATTAATTGATGTTGTTCGTCATATTTACCAAACATCAACGATCCAATTTCAACCGCGCGAATTCCTCCCTCCACATACAAGGCGCAAACCAATGATTGTCCTGGATATTGAGAGGAGGGTACGTGAGGTAAGAATGTTTTTGCATCCAGGTAAACTGCATGGCCTCCGGCGGGCTGCATCACGGGAACACCCGCAGCTGCTAATTTCTCGGTCAGGTATTCCATGCTACGGATACGATATTGTAAATAACTTTCCTCCATCACTTCTTCGAGTCCAATGGCAATGGCTTCCAGATCACGACCTGCCAAGCCGCCATAGGTAGGGAAACCTTCAGTGATAATCAAAAGGTTTCTACACTCGAGTGCAAGTTTACTGTCATTGAGTGCTAAGAACCCTCCGATATTGGCAAAAGCATCTTTTTTTGCACTCATACTACAACCATCTGCCAGGGAGAACATTTCTTGTGCAATGGATTCAATACTTCTGTTTTCGTAGCCGGCTTCTCTCTTTTTAATGAAGTAAGCATTTTCGGCAAACCGGCAACAGTCTATGAAAAATGGAATCTTATGTTTTTTACAAATGGCAGCTGCCGCTTTCATGTTAGCCATGCTGACTGGTTGACCTCCTCCTGAATTGTTGGTTACGGTCATCATCACCATCGGGATATTAGCAGCCCCAACTTTTTGAATGGTAGGTTCCAGGTCCTCCACATCCATATTTCCCTTGAAAGGAGCTGCTTTTAAGGGATCTTTTCCCTCGGCACAGAGTAAATCAATTCCTGTGGCACCTGAAAATTCAATATTAGCGCGGGTCGTATCAAAAAGTGTATTACTGATAATGGTTTTACCCTTGCCTCCAACGGCTGCAAATAATATTTTTTCAGAAGCTCTGCCCTGGTGCGTTGGGATCACATACTGCATACCTGTAATACGCTTGACCATGGACTCAAAACGATAAAAGCTGGGACTTCCGGCATAGGATTCATCGCCTTCCATAATACCACCCCATTGGCGACTACTCATTGCTGAAGTACCACTATCGGTAAGCAGGTCAATCAATACATCGCGAGATGCGATACCAAATACATTGAAGTCTGCTTTTTCTAAAATTACTTCACGCTCAGCGCGTGTATTGAAATAAATGGGTTCTACTGATTTGATCCGAAAAGGTTCAATGATAGTCTTAATGGCCATGGCAAGTTATTTGAGTACCGATTTGAATCGGTGCTCAAAGGTAAGTCTCGAATTGCCAATTGTAAAAGCAGATTACAGAAAGTATTAGCCGTAAATCTCCCGGTGAATACTTTTTTTGTCGTAGCCCATCGCCTGAATGCGTGCATAAGCTTCGTCAATCATATTTTTCCAGCCACATAGTAAAAAATGGGCAGGTTGCTTTTGTTCGCATAGTGCTTCATAGACGGCATGTACATAGCCCGATTTTCCCTCCCAGCTTTCGCGGGATAAAACAGGATGATAATGAAAGGAGGAATTCTCTTGTTGAAGCTGTGTGAGCTCATCAAAGTAAAGAAGGTCTTCTTTTTTTCGGCATCCAAACACCAGATGAACGGCACCTGTGTGAATTTGATGTTTCCAAAGATGTGTGACCATGCTTCGAAAAGGGGCAATGCCGGTGCCGGTACAAATCAAAAACAAATCATCCTCGAGATGTTCAGGTAATACAAAAACACCCTGCGGACCTCGTAAGGTCAAGGTAGAGCCGACGCTCACCTGATCGAATAAATAAGTGGTACCCGCCCCGTTCTCTACTTTCACAATAATCAACTCAAACACATTGGTTCCATCCGGTCTGGAGGCAATTGAATAACTGCGCCAACGTTTATTGGGTTTTTCGTGTATGGGTAGATCCAGTGTTACAAATTGTCCGGGCTTGAAATCAAATGCCGGTAAGTAGGGCACTTCAATCCAAAATTGACGGGTGGTCGGGGTGTGATCAGCAATACGGATCACGGTTCCGGTTATCCAAGGTTGCAGTGCCATAGTGATACCTAAGTTAACACAATTTGGCGTTATCTTTGCGGCGCGGAAATGAGTGCCAAGGACCTGTTGAATAAAGTACAGCAAGACCCCCGCCTTTATCAGTTGGCGGACAGGATTTTATTGCCCGCTCCCCAAGAAACACAGTTGACCGGTTTGGTTGGATCTGCTCCTGCTTTTTTAGTGGGTGCTTCTTTATTATCCCCTTCCTTATCGCAAATAAATCATTTGATAATTTGCAATGATGCGGAGGAGGCTGCCTATTTCCATAATACACTTGAAAGTATAACGGAGGCACTCGATCTATTTTATTTCCCTTCTTCTTATAAAAACAGTAAGAACTTTCGGTTGCTGAATCCTTCGCATGTGATGCTTCGTACGGAAGCCTTAACGCGTCTTTCAAAGAAAGAAGCAAGTGCTGGAGAGCTAAGAAAAAAAGTATTGGTTACTTATCCAGAGGCTTTGCTGGAAAAAGTAGTAGGACCCGCTGCTTATGCCGATCGGTTAATTGAACTCAGTGTGGGCGCAACCCTGGATGTACCTGCACTGTTGCTCAAGCTGAGTGAATATAATTTTGAGCGTAGCGATTTTGTATATGAACCAGGGCAATTTGCCATGCGGGGTGGAATCTTGGATATTTATTCCATCGGTAATGACAAGCCATACCGAATTGAGTTATTTGGCAATGAAATTGAATCGATTCGATTGATTGATCCGGAAACACAGCTTAGTGAAAGAAAGTTAACGCATGTGTCTGTAATCCCTCGCATGGATCAATCCATGGCCAGCGGTCCAGGTATCTCTTTGTTGAAATTTCTGCCTACCAATACCGTAGTATGGGTACAGGATTATTCTATTTGCGTAGATCGGTTGGAAGACACCTGGGAAAGCTTTACAACTTTCTTGAATCTAAAACCGGGAATACCAATTAAGGAAGATGCGGAGGGTGATGAACGTTGGTCAAAAAAAGAGGTGCAGGAAACAGATTTGGTAGAACCCCAATCAATGCGGGAATCTTTACTTGCTGCAAATTTAGTTTCATTTGGACCGGGAGCTACATTACCGGGACATAGTTTGTTATTGGAGCTGGAGTTTGCTACCAAAGAACAACCCTCGTTCAATCGCAATTTTGATTTATTAATTAATGATCTTAGGAATTGGGCTTCCAAGCAGTATAGTATTTATATTTTTTCTGAGAACCCCAGACAGCTGGAAAGACTACAAACCATTTTTGATGATCTCAAAGCCAATATTGTTTTTGAGCCCGTAGCGCATGCTATTCAAGCGGGATTTATTGATCATGATTTAAAACGGGTTTGTTTTACCGATCACCAAATTTTTCAGCGTTACCACAAATACAAAGTCAAACAAGCTTATAATAAAAACAAAGCGCTCACCTTACGTACGCTGCGTGAACTACAGCCTGGGGATTTTGTCACTCATATTGATCATGGAGTGGGGGTGTTTAGTGGATTGCAGAAAATTGAAGTGAATGGAAGGTTGCAAGAGGCCGTACGGTTAGTATATAAGGACTCGGATATTCTTTATGTGAATATCAGCAGCCTCCATAAAATTGCAAAGTATTCTGGTAAGGAGGGGGCGGTACCCAAAGTGAATAAGTTGGGTAGTGATGTATGGAACCGCTTGAAAGAAAAAACAAAGTCTAAGGTTAAGGAGATTGCATTTGATCTGATTAAACTCTATGCCACTCGTAAAGCACAACAAGGATTTGCACATGCGCCCGATAATTATTTACAAACCGAGTTAGAAGCTTCCTTTATTTACGAGGATACACCCGATCAGAGTAAGGCTACTGCCGATGTGAAAAAGGATATGGAATCTTCCTCACCCATGGACCGATTGGTTTGTGGTGATGTTGGATTTGGAAAAACTGAGGTAGCCATCCGCGCTGCTTTCAAAACCTGTGTGGATGGAAAGCAAGCGGCTGTATTGGTGCCTACCACTATTCTTGCTTTTCAGCACTATAAAACATTTAAAGAGAGACTCAAGGATTTTCCGGTAACTGTAGATTATCTCAACCGATTTAAATCTGCCAAACAAAAAAAGGAAACCCTTCAAAAATTGGCAGAAGGAAAAATTGATATCATTATTGGTACGCATGGGCTTTTGGGAAAAGAAACGGTGTTTAAGGACCTAGGGTTATTGGTGGTGGATGAAGAACAAAAATTTGGAGTGGCACACAAAGAAAAAATTAAAACACTTCGCTCTACTGTGGATTGTTTGACATTGACGGCAACTCCCATTCCTCGTACATTACAGTTCTCACTCATGGGTGCGCGTGATTTGAGTATTATTAATACACC
>CAIRNW010000247.1 GCA_903879995.1 uncultured Bacteroidota bacterium | reverse complement strand
GGTCAAGGATGAAATGGTCAATGCATTTGCCTTACCGGGTGGGCAGTTGGTCGTATACACCGGCTTATTGGAAAATATGGAGACCTATCCTGAGCTGGCGGCGTTGTTAAGTCATGAGTTTATTCATGTTGAAAAAAGGCATGCCACGCGTTCTATTTTCAGGTCTATGGGCTCAGATTTATTTGTGACTTTACTATTTGGAAAGAGTAGTGGTTTGGCAACCTTGGTGATCGGGCAAGCCAACCAATTGAGGACCTTGAGTTATTCCAGATCACTGGAAAAAGAGGCAGATTTGGAAGGATATAAATTGTTACGGGAAAGAGGGATTGATCCTGGAGGGTATGATCGACTATTCAAGCATTTGAAAGACTCCTCGCCAGGAACAGAAATTCCTGAGATGATAAGTAGCCACCCGGATACTGACAATCGCATGCAGTATATACGGGAGGCGGCTCGTGGACAAGTGGTCAAGGAAGATCCCCGGTTAGGTAGTATTTTTGCTCAACTAAAAAACAAGTAATATGATCTTAACAACAACTGCTTCTATTGAAGGAAGACCTGTTCAGGAATACCTGGGTGTTATCAATGCGCAAAGTATTATTGGCGCCAATATGTTCAAAGATATTTTTGCGGGTCTTCGTGATCTAATTGGTGGACGCAGCAAAACCTACGAGCGTGTAATTGAAGAGGCCAAGGAAGATGCGATGCGTGAGTTAACACAGAAAGCACAGTCCATGGGCGCTAATGCGGTTGTAGGGATTGACTTAGACTTTGAAACAGTGGGTGCAAGTGGAAGCATGTTGATGGTAATTGCAACAGGGACTGCGGTTCGTATTTAATCACTTGC
Organism: uncultured Bacteroidota bacterium; assembly: GCA_903879995.1. Classification (GTDB taxonomy): domain Bacteria; phylum Bacteroidota; class Bacteroidia; order Chitinophagales; family Chitinophagaceae; genus JJ008. The sequence continues at coordinate 8,297 of CAIRNW010000247.1, read as the reverse complement.
CATGAAAGGGCCTGGTCTCAAAAAGTATTTGTTATCCTTGCTTTGTTCCGCAACAATTTTTCATGCCGTTGCACAGGATTGTAATGTAAATAGGGAAACAGATGTATTTGCCCGGGAAACCCGTTTAAGCTCAGGCTTTATAGATCTTTCGGGTGCCTCCGTAACTGTAGATGCGGATAAGAAAGAAGTGGATATTCTTTTCTCTTTCAAGACCAATCGTTGCTTTGATGATGGATGTACAGCCACTATTTATTTTGCGGGCACCAAGTCTAAATTATTACTACGGAACGCGGGTACCATGAACTGTGAAGGACTCTTTCATTTTATATTTCGGAATGCAGTATCGGTTAATTATCAGTTGAAGAAGTTAGCTACAACTAAGATTAGTCATATAGTATTTACCGACCGCGATCAGAAAATGATCCCTGTTAATTTGGACGAACCGATGCAGCTTAAATTTATGCAAGCGGTTGATTGTGTCAGTAAGGAAGCCGTTAAGTTACTTCAATAAAAAAACCTCCAGTGATGGAGGTTTTTTCTTATTAGCGTTGTAATCTGATTAATAACGATAATGCTCTGGTTTGAATGGACCTACTTTGCTGATACCAAGATATTCAGCCTGTGGTGTTGTAAGTTCGTCCAACTCAACTCCAATTTTAGAGAGGTGCAAGCGAGCCACTTTCTCATCCAGGTGTTTAGGAAGAACGTATACTTTATTCTCGTAATTCTTATTGTTGGTCCATAATTCAATCTGCGCTAGTGTCTGATTCGTAAATGAGTTACTCATTACAAAGGAAGGGTGACCCGTAGCACACCCCAAGTTTACCAGACGTCCTTCTGCCAAGATGATGATATCATTTCCTTCTACATTGTAGATATCTACCTGTGGCTTAATCGTGTCTTTTGTATGACCATAATTAGTATTCAACCAGGCAATATCAATTTCAATATCAAAGTGTCCGATATTACAAACAATGGCTTTGTCCTTCATGCGCTTGAAGTGTTCGCCTGTGATCAAATCGCGGCAGCCAGAAGCCGTTACAACAATATCAGCTTCTTTTACGGCATCGATCATCTTCTTTACTTCAAAACCATCCATGGCTGCTTGTAATGCACAGATTGGATCAATTTCAGTAACAATTACGCGGCAACCTGCTCCTGCTAATGAAGCGGCAGATCCTTTACCCACATCACCATAACCACCTACTACGGCAACTTTACCGGCCAACATTACATCAGTAGCACGGCGGATTGCATCCACCAGTGATTCTTTACAACCGTATTTATTATCGAATTTAGACTTGGTTACAGAGTCGTTTACATTGATCGCAGGCATTGGAAGTGTTCCTTTGGCTACACGTTCATACAAACGATGTACTCCGGTTGTTGTTTCTTCAGAAATTCCTTTTACGTATTGCACCAACTCTGGGTATTTGTCCAATACCATATTGGTTAAATCACCTCCGTCATCCAAGATCATATTCAAGGGACGATCCTTACCGCCAAAGAAAAGTGTTTGTTCAATACACCAATCGGCTTCCTCAATAGTTTGTCCTTTCCAGGCAAATACACCAATACCTGCAGCAGCAATGGCAGCAGCAGCATGGTCTTGTGTAGAGAAAATATTACAAGAGCTCCACTTTACTTCTGCACCCAGTGCAGCCAATGTTTCGATCAACACAGCTGTTTGAATAGTCATGTGAAGACATCCTGCTACACGTGCTCCTTTTAAGGGTTGTGAAGGACCGTACTCGGCACGAATGGCCATCAGTCCTGGCATTTCTGCTTCTGCTAAGCGAATTTCCTTGCGGCCCCACTCGGCAAGCGAGATATCGGCAACTTTATAAGGTAAACTGAAATCAATGGATTTGGTCATGGTTGACATACTACTTGGTTTTAAGATGGCGCAAAGCTACAGTATAAATCAATAAAGCCCTATTTATCACAAGGCTATTTGCATTATATAGTCATTCATATAATAGCCATTTCCAATCTCTATATCAGCAGTTTCACGTATTGTGAAGCCCATTTGCTGATAAAAGCCAACGGCCTTGTTTTGTCGATTTACTTGTAATTCAAGGGTATGTGCGCCCAACACCTTAACTCGATGCATTAAATCGGTAAGAAAGAATCGGCCTGCTCCTTGTCCTTGAACCATAGGCAATACATAGAGTTTATGTAACTTAAAATGGCCCTTATTCAGCGCTTGGAAGGAGGCATAGCCTATTGGTGCTTGGTGTTGATAGAGTAATAAAAAACTAGCACCCTCGTTCATCTGTTTTGCCAATGAGGCTGGACTGTACATCCATTCTAGCATGTAGGTCAGTTGTTCTTCCGTCAAAATCGAAGAATAAGTTTGTGGCCAAACCTGCATACATAATTCTCGGATCAATTCAATGTCAGCAAGTGATGCTGTTCGTACTAGATAAGAACTAGGCTGGTGGCTCATTCATTCTTTTTGAGAATTCTATTCAACAATCCTTTTTTCTTATCTCCTTTTTCAGATGGAGCAGGTGTATTGCGTGGTAGATCCGTTTCTTTCTTTGGAAGCGTATCTTTTTTAGGAGTGGGGATATTCTTGGTGTCTTCTTCCCGAACTGGAGTAGATTCGGGGCCAATGTAAGGAGCCGTCTCTAGTTTATAATCATCTTCTGAACCTACGCCCACATCTTGTCCCTCGGCACCCGGCATTAATTCAAGATCATTCAAAAGAATATCTGCACTGTTCATGGAGTTACCCATTTCTGCTGGAACAATAAATCTCGATTCTCTTTCCAAACCGGTACGGCTGTCTGCTAATGCTTTTCCAAAGAAATATTCGCAAATGGGTCTTGCCATTCTTGAAGCCTCACCCTCATTTTTAATAAACTGGTCATCAAATCCAACCCAAGCTCCCACTAAAATCTGAGGAGTGAATCCGAGGAACCATGCATCAGCGTTTTCATTGGTGGTTCCGGTTTTTCCTCCCATTTCAGCTGCACCTACACGGCTTCGCATACCGGCAGCTGTTCCCACATCCACAGCTCCTTGCATCATGCGTGCCATCGTGTAGGCAGTGGCCTCACTTATCACTTCTTTTCTGTTTGCACTAAAGTCAAATCGCTTGATCACATTTCCATTTCTGTCCTCTATGCGGCTAATTGCAAATGGTTTTGTAGAAAAACCTCTTCCAGGAAAAATTGTATAGGCCCACATCATTTCAAATAATGAGAGATCGCAAGAGCCCAAGGCAACGGAAGGGTAGGGTCCAATTGGAGTGGGGATATTTAATCGACCCATAAATTCAGCAAATTGACGGGCGCCAACTTGCTTCATGATATAAGCGGTTGCACAGTTTTTTGAAAATGCAAGTGCCGCGGCCATTGATCCGGGTCCTCCTTTACATTCCTTACTGGCGGGTACCCAACCATTTCCCTCGAAATATTGTGGTTCATTGGGAAGTTGTGTTTCGGGGGTGAAACCTCTTTCTTCTACCGCTTGCGTATAAAGTAAAGGCTTGATGGTGGAGCCAACCTGCCTCTTCGTTTTAATATTTACGTGGTCGTATTTGTAAGTTTTAAAATGAATACCTCCAACCCAAGCACGAATTTCTCCAGTAACTGGATCCATTGCCATAAATGAAGCCTGTTCCATTTGTCGGTGATACTTGATTGAATCTAACGGAGTCATCATCGTATCAGTTTCCCTGCGGGTATTCCAGGCAAACACTTTCATTCGAACCGGTTCTTTAAAACTTGCTCTAATTTCATTTTCGCTCCAGCCATCCTCTTCTAAATTGCGCCAGCGATCCGATTCTTTCATGGCTCTCTCCAAAATGGATTCTTTGCCTGCCCAAATTTTTCCAGATTTTATGGAGTTACGATTGTTTACATTTTTTTGGAGTTGCGACATGTGTAAGGCCAATGCCTCCTCTGCATATTGTTGCAATTGCACATTGACCGTAGTGTAAATTTTTAGCCCATCATTATAAATGCTATAGGGTTCTCCCTCTGGATTGGTGAGTCCTTTTAGCGCTTCCTTAATTTCCTCTTTCAGAATTTCTCTGAAGTAAGGGGCGTACCCAGTGTTCTCATCCATTTTTTTGTAATTCAACTGGATGGGTGATGCTTTTAGACGAGTGGCCTCCTCGCTGGTGATTTTGTTATTGACTTCCATTTGTCCAATCACCACATTTCTTCGATCAAGGGCAGCTTTAGGATTTCGTACCGGATTGTAAATACTATTTCCCTTCAGCATACCAATCAATAAAGCAGCTTCTTCCACATTGAGCCGATCTGGTTCTTTTTGAAAGAATGTACGAGACGCATTTCGAATACCATAAATATTATTTCCAAATGGAACAGCATTTAAATAAAGAGTGATGATTTCTTCTTTGGTAAAATTCTTTTCTAATTTGACGGCAATTATCCATTCTTTCAGTTTCTCAATTACTCGCCAAGCTTTGTTTCTACTTCCCTGTGCAAGTAAAGCCTTAGCTAACTGCTGTGTAATAGTACTACCTCCTCCTTCAGATCCCAAAGTGACCACGGCACGCAAGGTTGATTTGAAATCAATTCCACTGTGCGAATAAAAACGTTCGTCCTCAGTAGCAATTAAAGCATCAATTGCATGGCGGGAGAGGTCCCGATACTTTACATTGCTTCTATTGCCTCGCTCTGTATAGTATTTGCCCATCAGTGTTCCGTCAATCGCATATACCTCTGAAGCTTGTAAAATGGAGGGATTCTGTAACTCATAGAGTGAGGGCATTTTTCCAAAAAGTCCCAGGTTGGCTAATAATATCAGTAGCAAAAAAGCCACCAGTCCCCAGCCAAAAAATTTCCAGAAAAAACGAACAGTGGGTTTCATGCTGCTAAGTTAGGGTCTCTTGCTGTTAAGGAAACGTTGATAGCTATCCAGATCCTTCCGTTGGCGGAGTTCGTTTAAATTATTGGCAGAAATGGGCACCCATTTATACTTACTGACAGGTAGCCAGGGTACAATTTCTGTGGCAGCACGTGGCTTAGTTCTGTCCAAATAGACAGCGGCTTCCTGGTAATTCCCAAAACTGCCTATTACAATCAATCGATATCGAGTATCCAGGTTTATTAATTCTTTTTGAAAAGATCGGCTGTTATATGCAGATCGATTGTAAGTATCTATGGAACGCATGGCTTCTGCTGCCAACACAGGTTCAATTTCCTCCATGATAAATAAAACTTGATGAACGGCCTGTTCATCCCAGGTATATGAATTTTCTGGAGCACTAAGTTGTGTGGAGTCTGTGCTTGCATTGGGGTTATTGTTAGAGGGAGTGGGAATGGTTGGTGCCGTTGCTGGTTTTTCAGCTTCCAAGATCCTGGCGCGTTTACCAATAGCTTCCAACAAATCTGCTGCTCGTAAAAATAGTGGTGAAGTTGGAAAGCGTATTTGTAACTCTCTTAATATTCGGATGGCGGTGCTATCCTTTTTTTGTTGTGCATAGTAGGCTGCCTCCATGTAAAGCAACTGCGGTGTCCAATGGTTTTCACCTGCTAATTGATCTGTTTCTTTTTTTAGTTTTACAGCTTGTTCGTAGGAGCCATTTGCAAAAAGTGTATAGATCTCCGTATAGGCACTATCAAAGTTTTTTGATAGTTGTTGTGCCGCTTTAGTCGTTTGACCATTCAGTAGTGCGGTATAACTACTTTTTGTATACCGGGAATTCAATTCTTGTAAAACCGTGGCTGCTTTATCGCGTTCTCCTGCTTTCCATGCACAGGTATGTTGATGGAATAAAACTTCATCCATATTCTCAAAGTCAGGAACGCTGTTGTAAATGCGGTCTAGTAATTTTATTCCGGCTGCGCAATCTTCTATTTCTTGAATCAGTATTCTCCCGGCTTCTAACAGGGCTGCAGCTAATGAGTCTGTGGTAATTTTTTTCTTTTCTGCTGAAAGAGGAAGGCCGGCGTAGAGCGACTCAAAATCTATTTCAGAGCCTGCAGTATTATTTTTAGATCCTAATGAGTCTCGCCCGCTTGCCTGTACCAAGGCTAGTGTGGCTTGCATACTGGCAGCCCTTCGCCAGTTATCCATATTTGGACGATTACCCCAGCGTGCAGTAAAAGCAGCTTGCCCTCTGCTTCGGCTAGCCGCATTGTAGAAATACCATTCGCCCTTATCGGTTTCATTTCCAAAAAGTGAAGGTGTTTGTGGTGTATTGGACAAAGAGCGTACAGGGATTGATAAAGGATCTTCCTGTAAACCGGCTTGATTTCGCAATTGTTTGACAATTTTTTTGACAGCCTCTTTTCTCTCTTCTTCTGGAAGACCGGCCAATAATAACAGACTATCTTGCCTCTCTACAATGGCAAGTTTATTGACCAATGTTTGCAAGGCTCTTTTTTTAGCTGCAATAATGGTTGGATCAACAGGCAGACTATCGAGTGTTTTTAAGCTATCATAAAATTTCGCTGCTTTAGCATAGGCGCCATCTTGAAAGGAGATCTCTGCCAATTGAAGAAATGCTAAGTTTCTTTGAGCTGCATTATTATTGCCAAATAGGGTGCTTTGGAATAGGGATTCGATAGCACGATTTTTATTTCCTGCTGCTAAATCCATTTGTGCAGCGGTATAATAAATAATGTCCTGATACGCTCTGTACTTTTCTTTTGCACCCATTTCCAATAAACGCTGCACATTACTAACGGAATAATCAGTTTTTGTTCTATCTACTCGTATGGCAGCGATACGCGCTTGTATTTCCAGTATCAAATCCGTGGAGTGAGGAATGGCACGGTTATAGTATTGGTTAGCTTTCGAATAATTACCAGCTTTTTCAAAGAGCTGTCCTGTTAAAAATTCCCAACGTGCTTTTTCATTGGAAGTAGAAGCTCCCTCAAGTGCTTTTGAAAGGTGAGAAGCTGCGCTATCCCAGCGTTCTTGTTTATAAAAGGATAATGCAGTTAGTTCTTCTAAATCTGTTTTTAATCGTTTTGGGAAAGCTGGATCATTGCGTAGCGTTTCAAGTAATCCGGCTGCTTCAGCAAATTGGGCTTGTGCTAATTGCGTTCGTATGATCCATAGGAGCGCCTCATTTCTTTGGGGTGGCGCAGCTCCCATTTTATTCAGCAGGCCAGTTTTTTCTTCACTGGCAATACTGTTGGCGCGATTCCCGTCTCTGCCACTTCCGATGGATTTGAAGTAGCCATCTTTTTCGCGGGGGGCATAGTAATAGTTGATAAATTGAAAAATCTGATACGCTGAGTCAAACTTTTCTTGCAGGTAATAAGCCATACCCCACAGCAAATAGAGATTGTCATTCCAGTCATTTCGTAAATCATGCAGGGCAATACCTGAGGAGGCTTTTTGAATTACGCTGTCCAAATCAATAGAGTCTTTACGGGTAGTGCTAAGACTAAAATTGTAAAAGGAGAGGAGCGTGTTATAATCATCTCGATGTGCTGTTTTGGCCTTTTGTAATACCTCATTAAGTTTCCGAGCTGCATTGTACGTGAAATTGTAATGCGTAACTGTATTTTGAACAAGACGGGATGGGTAACTTAATTTTCCATCTTTAGTTTTTTCAGATCGTAACAAACGGTCTTTGTATTCTTCTTCTTTGGGCAGGTCAATACGAAAACCCTGTTGGGACAGGGTCGTGGCCGGCCAGCCAAGCGCCAGTAGGATAAAAAGGCGAAATAGGAAACGCACCTCCTGCATATCTTCTTGCAATCTAGCTCCTTAATAACTGATTTTCAAATTAATTAGTGTGTTAGACCTTAATTTTTTGTGAGTATTTTGATTGAGGTTCAATGGTTTTGGGGATTGCTGTTCCTTACCTTTATACCATTGAGCGAATAATGGCAAAACTCGAATTACCAGCAGGATTAAAGCGATTGAGAAGTCGATACCGCTTGGTTGTCATGAATGATGACACCTATGAAGAGGTGGTGACCTTTCGCCTATCCAGACTAAGTGTCTATACGGTATTTAGTATGGTATTTGTGATACTGGTTGGATTAACAACGGCCCTGATCATATTCACCCCACTCAAATATTATATCCCTGGGGCTGGGTCTGATTATGCCTCAGTGACTGCGTTGAAGAGATTGCAATACAGAGTTGATTCTGTTGTACGGGAAGATGCGTTAAAAAATCAGTATATTTTAGGTCTCAAAAATGCGTTGTCAGGTGAGTCAACAGCACCCTTGGATACCACGCAGCTTGACATACCTCCAGCCACATTGATTAGTGATTGATTCAATTATAAAATTATGTTTACAACCAAACCAAAATCAGACATGCAAACCAACCTACCACAATCAGGCAGTGCT
>CAIRNW010000246.1 GCA_903879995.1 uncultured Bacteroidota bacterium | reverse complement strand
GCTTGCGTAATTTTTTCTTGTTTGCTAAAGCATTTCCACCCATCAATACTAAAATTGAGAAGACCACTGAGTGGTGTAATAAATTGGGTGACTAAGTGTTCATTGGTCCGCGCAGCCATTCCCATTACCTGTACTGGAAAAGCATTATTACTAACTCCACTGTAGATGGTAAAAGGAAGGGAGAACTTATCAGGTTCTCCAATCCGTAAACGAATCAACCTTGCAGAAGCACTTACCTGTCCACTACTCACCAGATCAATAAAGCCCGCATTGAGTACTTCGGTTTTAGAACTAGTATTTTTTCTGATGAGTGTATCAGCGATAAAAGCAGCCGCCCATAAAGGAAAAAACAAAGCCATTAATATCAATACTCCACCGATCACTTGTACAAAACGGCTTTGTTCAGTTTCCATAACAGGGTCGGTTTCCAAATAAGTAAATCGATTTTAAATAGGAACTATTAAAATGAATATCGAAGGTTAAAAACTCCTCTTGGCTGTTACGAATCGAAAGTGCATAAGGATGAATCTGTTGTAAAACTGACTTTGCATAACGATGATTTGGCACTTGTATATAGGGCGACCCATTCAAAGGCCAGGGCTGATTATTACAAGGATCAAATTGAAGCGTGCAATAACTAATTCCTACTTGCTGCATTCGGTCCCGCCCCCAGCCGATCCATTTCTTTTTGTACACCCGTGCTACACCCTTTAGATTTGTTTTGGTGGCACGTCCATCCAAGAGAACCCCTCGCTGCAAAACCTGATAACTTATTTTTCTGCGATGATCTGGGCTTAGGTTTCTATCAAGTGGGATAGTTTCTTTGAAAGAAGCACGCGCTACGGCATGACAATCCCCAAATACATTCGTATTGAGCCAGTTCAAAATATCCTCAATCTCTCGCCAGTTATCGAAAATGAACAAGAGAATCTCTTTCAACTTCGATTGTTTGCCTTTTCCAGCATCACTTTCCAAAAGATGAAGGAGTGCCGACTCAGGATTGGTCAATTCCATATCCCAACCTGCATTAAATACACACCAGAAATAATCGTCTTGCAGGGGTTGCTCCAACTGCAAATCGTGTTCCGATAAATCCTGATCTCTTGTCAACCAACTATCAGTTTCCTGATCAATAAATACACGCGCTGACTTAAAACCTAACTGACGGGCAAATTCCTGGCTTGCATAATTAGTACTCAATTGGAATACTTTTTCTTCCAAATAATCAATCAAAAATTGTTGTTCATTGGCAGCGGAACGATCAGCTGAGCAAGCTGACAGGGATCCATACTCCATTTGAATGGCAGTAGCAGCCCTTACAAAAAATTGATCATACACACTATCCAACCGGTTGAGTAACGTGGCAATATTCACCACCGAACGCAAATCCCGGTAATGCGGTATTGCTTGAGCAACATAAACTTGCTCAGATTGAATCAAGGTTGTAAGCTGCTGCTGAATATCCCACTTGAGTTTTTCAAATTCTTGTACCCAAGGCTGCGTTTTGGAGAACAGGGCAGCATCCTGTTGATAGCAATCATAAACCGGTGGATAAAGTGGTTGGGCCTGGCCCGCCCAGAAGTAACATAAAAAGCAAAAAAGTATATAAAATTTTTTCATAGGTGTGTTTTTTATGAGTGATTGGTTAACAGGAATAAAATTGGAGGCTGGGGCAAAAAAATGCCCGCGGAAAATGGCGGTGATAGCAGTTTTTTTTCTTCTCGGCCGGAACACTTACCTTCACGACCTAAACACGAAAACTTTTTAACATGTCAGACATCAAAATCACCGCGTACAACGTAAAGACAAAAGAGAAAGGCTGCGTTATGCAGGATGCTGTTATCACCAAAACTGCCAAAGGTGCTTACATGGCACAAGGAAACGATGGCAAGGGAAATAAATTAACCACGCTGATGAACGAAGAAAAAGCACTGGCTGCTATCAAAGCTGGTGTTGCCAAGCAAGGCTGGTAATTCTTTCAGCAATAAGAGAAAGAGGTGGGTACAGGTTGTGCTCACCTCTTTTTTTGTACCCAACTATTTAAACTGGCCAGGAATCGATGTACGGTTTCCATACCACTCACTTCACTGACCACTAATAAAAATAAACGCCCGGTTTGTTTCAGATGTGCTTGACGGGTTTCGGTTTGGAGATAGGAAAGAATCGAATGGAACGTTGCAGATTCAAAATAGGGAGAGTCGGGTCGATTAATAAAAAAGCAACGAAGCGTTTGATCTTTTAAACTCATTTTTTCAAACCCTAATTCAATAGCTAGTTTACGACAGCGAACGGTAACAAATAAATCTTCTACGGGCTTGGGTATCGGACCAAATCGATCGGCAATTTCGTGATGCATCTCCACCAATTCTTCCTCTGTTTCACAAGAGTCCAAGCGCTGATAAAGTGACAAACGTTCGGTGATACTGGAAACATAATCGTCGGGTATCAATATTTCCAAATCAGTATCGATGGTGCAGTCCTGTACAAAATCATCTTGTTTGGCAATCTCCTCTTTAAAGAGTTCCTGGAAATCACTTCGCTTTAATTCACGAATAGCCTCGTTGAGAATTTTCTGATACATCTCAAAACCAATCTCAGCCATAAAGCCACTTTGTTCGCCCCCCAATAAATTACCCGCTCCTCTAATATCCAGATCGCGCATGGCAATTTGGAATCCACTGCCTAACTCGCTGTGTTGTTCCAAAGTCTGCAATCGCTTTCTAGAATCGTTGGGTAAGGTACTCAGTGGTGGTGCCAACAAATAACAGAATGCTTTCTTGTTACTTCTGCCCACACGACCTCTTAACTGGTGCAAATCACTCAATCCAAACTGATGCGCATTATTGACAATAATGGTATTGACTGATGGGATATCCACCCCACTCTCCACGATATTGGTACAGACCAGTACATCGTAGCGACGGTCAATAAAATCAAGAATTCGTTCTTCTAATTCATGGCCTTCCATTTGACCGTGTGCAAAACCAATAGATAGATCAGGACAGAGCCCTTTTAGAATAGAGGCCATTTCTGCAAGCCCGGCAATTCTGTTGTATATAAAGAACACCTGTCCGCCACGTTCTGTTTCAAAATAGATGGCATCTCGAATCTGATCTTCGTTATAGACCATCACTTCGGTTTGAATGGGCTGCCGGTTGGGAGGGGGTGTATTAATAATACTCAAATCACGCGCACCCATGAGTGAGAACTGTAATGTACGAGGAATGGGAGTTGCCGTCAATGTCAAACAATCCACGGTAGAGCGAAGTGTTTTAATTTTTTCTTTGTGTGCTACTCCAAATTTTTGTTCTTCATCCACCACTAGTAATCCCAGGTCTTTAAAAATTGTTTCTTTTCCCAATAATCCATGGGTGCCAATAATGATATCAATTTTCCCTTCCGCCAATTTTTGCAGCGTTTCTTTCTTTTGCTTGGCTGACTTAAATCGATTGATATAATCCACCGTGACAGGAAAATCCTTGAGTCGTTCTTTAAATGTTTTATAGTGCTGAAAAGCAAGAATAGT
>CAIRNW010000245.1 GCA_903879995.1 uncultured Bacteroidota bacterium | reverse complement strand
GCAGTTTTATAGGGCTGTACCACTACGTCTGCTGCAGATAAGTAAATACCAACTTCTTGATCTGGGATAAAATTTGTGTGAAGAATAACCCGATCATTTAATTGGTATTCTTGAATTAACTGGTGGTATCGGCTTTCATTCTCATAAAATTCTCCCGCAATCAACAATTTTACATTCATCAATTGAAGTCGAGGATCTTGCATGGCTGCTAGCAATAGATCCAACCCCTTGTAGGGTCTGATAAAGCCAAAAAACAATATGATTTTATCGTGACTATTTAAACTTAATTTTTCACGCGCTATTTCTTTTGATAGAGCGGGGCCAAATTGATCATATAACGGATGAACGGTGAGTTTTGCGGGTTTACCCGGTACTATTTTTTTCAAGTCATCATATACCGAGTTACTCATGGTTACAAAACCATCACAACGCTTAAAAAAATATCGCGTGAATACATAGTCGCCTGGTCTTTTTTCGTGAGGGATTACATTATCGGCTATGCAAATAACTTTTGTTTGCCGTTTATTAAGTAAACGTAAAATTGTGCCTAGACAAGGGCCCATGAAGGGAATCCAGAATCGTACAATGACTAGTGATGGACTTTTCTTTCTTAGTAGCATGCCCACTTTAATCCAATTCAAGGGGTTGATTGAATTAATCAGCGTACGGATTGTTAATCCAGCAGGAGGAGGTGTATTCACGAACTGCGTTTTTCCTGGAAATAAAAAGCCAGGATACTGCAAGGAGAATGACCATATTTCGCAAGGATGACCTGCTTCTTGAAATGCATAGGCAAGTCTTTCGTTAAAACTAACAATACCACCACCCCGAAGCGGATGCGCCGGACCTATGATAATGATGTCTGGCATTAAAAACCTATTTGTGTTTCTACCAGGTATTGATTACGAGTGGGGGAGTTTCTTGCGATAAGTTCGCCCAAATATCCAGCCAAAAATAATTGCATGCCAATTACCAATAAGGTTAGCGCAATATAGAAGCCAGGTCTGTTGGTAAGTGCAAAGCTAGCATCCACCAGTTTAGAGACTACTAGGAAGCCAGCTACAAAAAATCCCACCAAAAAGCAGAGGGATCCCCATAATCCAAAAAAGTGCATCGGGCGCTTCGCAAATTTTCCTACAAATGAAATGGACAAAAGATCAAGAAACCCGTTAACAAAACGATCCCAACCAAATTTGGAAACACCATGTTTTCGCTTACGATGTTCTACTACCTTTTCACCAATCTTTTTGAAACCAGACCATTTAGCGAGAACGGGTATGTAGCGATGCATTTCGCCATATACCTCAATGCTCTTAACTACGTTTTTTCTATACGCCTTTAAACCGCAATTAAAATCATGTAAGCGAATACCTGACATACTTCGCGTTACTGCATTAAAGAAGCGAGAGGGAATATTTTTAGTGAGCGTATTATCGTAGCGAACCTTTTTCCACCCACTTACCAGATCATATCCTTTTTCTAAAATCATCGTGCGAAGTCCCGGAATTTCTTCAGGTGAATCTTGTAAGTCAGCATCCATAGTGACTACTATGTCTCCAGTTGCTGCAGTAAATCCTACTTGAAGGGCTGCCGACTTTCCATAGTTGCGTTGAAACTTTATTCCTTTTACATTTGGATTTTCAAGCTGTAGCTTTTGAATCACCTGCCAGGATTCGTCCTCACTCCCATCATCTACATAGATCACCTCATAAGAGTATTTATGTTCGTTCATCACTTTTTCAATCCATCGAGTTAACTCTGGAAGTGACTCCGCTTCATTGAGCAAGGGTATGACTAAGGATAAATCCATTATTTCTTTTGTAG
>CAIRNW010000244.1 GCA_903879995.1 uncultured Bacteroidota bacterium | reverse complement strand
CGGTGTATGATGATATACAAGGATGGAATACCATGCCTTACCTCGGGGCGGGAGAGTTTTATTTGGAGTATGGGGATATTGAATTTAATATCACGGCGCCTTCCGATTTAATCATTGTAGGATCGGGTGAATTACTTAATGCAAAGGATTGTTATACCGCCGAACAAGTAAAACGCTGGGAGGCTGCTTCAAAAAGTAATACTACGGTTGCTATTCGCAGTACAGAAGAAGTAGGGAAATCCAGTTCACGTCCTGCTGCTGCGGAACTTACATGGAAATTTAAAATCTCAAATACACGCGATGCAGCCTGGGCTGCTTCAAAAGCATTTATCATTGACGCTGCAAAAATTGATTTACCCAGCGGAAAAAAATGTATGGCCATTAGTGCCTATTCGGAAGAGAGTATTGGTAAAAATGGTTGGCAGCGTTCTACTGAAATGGTCAAGGGCTCTATTGAACATTACTCCAACAAATGGTTTGAATATCCCTACCCTGCTGCTACCAATGTGGCCGGTATAGTAGGCGGTATGGAATATCCGGGCATTGTGTTTTGCAGTGCGCGTAGTATGGGGGAAGAACTCTGGGGCGTTACGGATCACGAATTTGGTCACACCTGGTTCCCTATGATTGTGGGTAGCAACGAACGTAAATATGCATGGATGGATGAAGGGTTCAACACTTTTATCAATGATTTATCAACGGCAGCATTTAACAAAGGAGAGTTTAAATCCAGTTTTTTCCCGGATCCATCAGCTCCGTTTATGGTGCGTATGACCTTTGGTGAAAAAATGGATGGCCTGTATAATATTCCAGATGTTATACAACAAAACAACTTGGCAATCACTGCGTATATGAAACCGGCGCAGATGTTACACGCTTTACGTGATCAGGTGTTGGGTGAAGAAAGATTTGACAGAGCGTTTCGTGAGTATGTTCGTCGTTGGGCTTTTAAACACCCTACGCCCTGGGACTTTTTTCATACCATGGAAAATGTAAGTGGCGAGGACCTGGGTTGGTTTTGGAGAAGCTGGGTGCTCAATGCCTGGAAGCTAGACTTTGCTGTGAAAGAGGTTCGTTATAAAAAAGGGGATTATGCCAACGGAGCTGAGATTATTATCGAAACCCTGGAGAAAATGCCCATGCCGGTAACCGTTAAAGTGGTAGAGACAAATGGTACCGAGCATAAACTCAACCTTCCGGTAGAAATCTGGCAACGTGGTGCACAATGGACATTTGGTGTACCCACTACCTCAGAGATAAAACAAGTAGTACTCGATCCCGATAAAAAACTCCCCGATTGGGATAGGAATAATAATACTTGGAAGAAGGGGAATTGATCAAATAGTTCCGCTTACCGGAAGTATATAAAAATAATTTACTGAAAAGCGCGAGTGGCCCGCTGGGTTGCCCGCGTTTTTCTTTTAGTCAACCCACTTTTGAGTGTGGTAATACGATGTAAGGCTTGTTTTAATTGAAGCGTTGTCTCTTCAATATCATACTCCGATTGCAAACCCATCCAAAATTGTGCTGAGTTGCCAAAATAGGCGGACAGCCGCACACAAGTATCTGCCGTCAACTTACGTCTTCCTTTTAAAATCTCTGAAATACGCGTTTGAGGAATACCAATATCCTTTGCTAATCGATAAGCTGAAATCCCCAGCGGAAGTAAAAACTCTTCTATCAATACCTCCCCGGGGTGAATATTCTTAATGCGGTGTTTCATAAAATAAACATTTAGTAACGTCAGGCGTTACTAAAGTCAAAGTTATGCATTGTAATTACACCGATCGAAAAAGCCTACCATCAAAAGCAAAATTTTCCACTTTAATTATCTTGACATGCTTTATAGCGGAGTGAAGTGGGTTAATGATGATATTGGAGTCTCCGGGCACTATGGCCGACGGTACCCTTAAAGCCAAAATTTCATT
>CAIRNW010000243.1 GCA_903879995.1 uncultured Bacteroidota bacterium | reverse complement strand
TAATTAAAGAAAAATTGTATGCATTTTTAGCTGAACTCAAAGCATCTATAGGAGCAATTGAAGGAAGGGGATTTGTGGATTCAGCACCCGTGTTAGAACGAGCCTGGGCTAGAGAAGCAGGCTTAGGCTGGATAGGAAAAAATGGAAACCTAATCCATAAAAATGCGGGATCCTTTTACTTCATTGCAACATTGATTACTGATTTAAAATTGCAGGCAGACAATCCCTTCACAAAAGATTTTTGTGGAACTTGCAATCGCTGTGTAGAAGCCTGCCCAACTGGCGCCATACTTCCTGAAAAAGTAATAGATGGTAGCCGCTGTATTTCCTACTATACAATCGAACTTAAGTCACATATAAAGCCAACACTGGAGAAAGGACAACTCGATGGATGGCTTTTTGGATGTGATACTTGCCAGGATGTTTGCCCCTGGAATCGATTTAGCAAACCGCACACGAACAAGAATTTCAACGCGATTCCTGAAATCCTACAACTCAACACCAGTCAGTGGGAAGAAATGACGGAGGAAACCTTCAAGCAGGTATTTGGCAACTCTCCTCTTCAAAGAACACGCTTCAAGGGAATAAAAAGAAACCTTCAACTATTAAGAGAGCTATCCTAAACATAGGAGCTGGCAAGCTCTAATTTATTGTTCCAATTTTTTTTTCAACTGTTGAAGTTCATTTTCCAATGCACTGCCAAATTTTGATTCTACCAAAAGGCTAGAAAATTTTTCCCAAGGATACCAATCAAAATAAAAATCATAGTACCGCTGAACGGAACAGGTGGACTCAGCCCTATCAGAAAATAATTGATACCCAGCTGCCATCTGAATGGCAGACTTATTGTTTACCAGAAAGTGAATGGAACGATTGGTTTGGGATTCTACTGTGATAGAGGTACCCTTTGGGAGCACCGTCTCCCAATAAGATTCGCGTTGTAGTACAGCTTGCACCACCGCGGGCTTATATGGCAAATCAAGCGCTCTTGAAACACGAACATGACGTGGTAAAAAAGAGGAAATAAGGGTGATCAACAAGAAGAGCATCCCAACACTCAGCCCAACCAATGATAGCATTCGCTTCATTACAAAAAATTTACTCCCACCGAATTAATCGGTTGGTTAAAAAATAAATCAAGACTGTCCAGCCGAGTAAAACCCCTATCTCAGTACTACAAGCAAATAAGGATTCTCCCTCAAATGAAATTTTTCGAAGTGCATCATTAAAATGACGAAGCGGTAGCACAGCACTTACCTGTTGTATCCAACGCGGAAAAACGTCTACAGAAAAAAAGGTTCCTGATAAAATAAGTTGGGGGAGTGCAAATAAATTAATTAAAAGAGGGATTGAAGAGTCCACTTTCGCTATGCTGCTGATCAAAAGACCCGCACCCATCAGCAAAAAAAGCATAAGCAGGGTTAGCAGTAGAATAGAGAAAAAAGTTACTGCACCACTATGGAGAGTAAAGTCCATTACCCAATGTCCAAATGCAATCAAAACCGTTACACTCAATAATTGAAAAAATAAACGACTGATTCCGATACCGATTAATATATTAATACGCTTTATGGGGGTAGCAAAAAAACGTTTTAAGACTAATTGCTCACGTAAACCATAAAAAGTAAATGCAATTCCAAACAAGGTTGAAAATAAAATTGAAAAACCAATTTGCCCAGGCAATACAAAATCGATTGGGCGGTAGGGTCTGACTTCTTCAATTTGTGGAGGAAGAATTTGTATCGATTTTTTCTGGTTGGTCGCTAGGGATTCCTGCTGTAACACCAAATAGTTCAGCTGTTGTAAAAAACCACCCGTGGTATTACCACTGGCCGTTGTGGAGGTAAACTGTACTGTCACTCCCATTTGTGAAGAAGAACTATTTTGCTGAATGGCTAATACACCCGTTAATCTACCTCTTAATAACGCTTGACGCAAAGACACAGGATCCTGAAAACGCACAACCTTAATAAAGGGATTTTTTACCAGTGCTTGATAAAAAGGATGGGTAGTATCGCTACCCTCCTGAATGGCTATACTGTATTGCACACCCTTATCTTGACGAAAAGCCCCAAAAATGATTACAAAAAGAATAGGAAACGCAACGCTAAAAACCAAGGCACTTGGATTAGCCAATATTGCTTGAAAACTCGCCTTGATAATTGCCAGCATGGCCCGAAACTGGCTATACATTACAGGTTCATTTGATGCCATGGAAACAAATGTATCTCAATTTTAAGGATATTTGAAGTGCATGAATCGTGTCTACTTGCTTACTGGCTCCAATCTTGGAGATCGCGTAGAAAATTTAAATAAAGCAGCCCAATTAATTACTGAAAAGGGAGGTTTGCTGATTACCCGTTCAAAATTTTATCAAACCAGCCCCTGGGGACCCCTGGACCAACCCGATTATTTAAATCAGGCCTTAGCGGTGGACACTTCGTTGCAGGCGGCTGCTCTGATGGAGCAGTTATTGGAAATTGAAGAAAAGATGGGGCGAATACGAAGTATTAAATATGGGCCCCGTGTCATTGATATTGACATTCTTTTTTTTGGAGAACAGCTGATCCAAAACCCTATGGTTCAGGTGCCCCATCCAGAAGTACATAATCGTCGTTTCGCCTTGACTCCCCTGGCAGAAATTGCTGGCACATTTATCGATCCGCTTACAGGAAATACCATCAGCCAGTTACTTTCTGACTGCAAGGATCAAGGAACAGTCTTGCAATTCAATTAAATTGCAGGCAGTTCATGAAGTATCAGTTTATTACCATAGAAGGAAATATTGGAGCCGGTAAAACGACGCTAGCACAATTGCTCAGCAGGCACTACAAAGCCCGTTTGATTTTAGAAGAATTTGCAGATAATCCTTTCCTGCCCAAATTTTATGAACAGCCTGATCAATACGCATTTCCTGTTGAACTTTTTTTCATGGCAGAACGCTTTAAACAGCTAAAGGAATTATTGCAGCAACAAGATTTATTCCAACAAATCACCATCTCTGATTATTTATTTACCAAGTGTCTCTTATTTGCTAAAGTCACCTTGCCAGCGGATGAATATCGGCTTTACCAACGACTTTTTGACATCATTCACCAACAGCTTGTACAACCTGACTTGCTAGTTTACTTACATGCCCCTGTTGAAAAATTGCAGGCAAACATCAAAAAGAGAAATCGGGCCTACGAGCAAAATATCTCCGACAGCTATTTACAACAATTGCAGGAGACCTATACCCATTATCTTCGTCAACAAGCATCCCGTACACTGTTTGTAGATGTTTCGCAGGCAGATTTTCTTTACAATGATGTCCACCTGCAAACGCTAATTACCGCTTTGGATAAAGAATACCAGCCTGGAATACATTATATTGAACTCTCATGAAAAGTTGGCGTAATATCCCCTACTTGTCACAACCTGTTATCAATGCGGAGTTCACCGCTTACATTGTTGCAAGAATTTTATTCATTGCAGGATTGAGAATGACGCCCGTATTATTAGGCTGGCGACTGTACGAGATCACTGGAAGCAAATTGGCGCTGGGAATGCTTGGTTTATCAGAGGTGATACCAGCGATTGCACTGGCCTTACCAGCGGGTGTACGGGTAGACAGAAGTGATAAACGCAAACTGCTTACCACCTGTATGGGACTTTATTTGGTACTGATGGCAGGACTTATGCTAGCCACTTCTCATTGGTATACGCAACAATATTCAAACCTTGTAGCAGAATGGACTATCTATTTTTTAATGGCGGGTACGGGCGCTGTACGTGCTTATTCTGGTGCCGCTTTTAATGCATTTCTCGCGCAATTGGTTCCCACGGAGTCATTGGTGAAAGCCGCTTCTATTAATAGTATGGTGTGGTTGATTGCAGCAGTGATTGGGCCGGCCTTTGCAGGATTATTAATGGGCTATACGAATATCACGATTGCCTTTATTCCTGTGTTAGTTCTTCCCTCCATAGCTATTATATTATTTCAGCGAATAGCCCCTAAACCTATCAGCTGGCAGGGCACCTCAAAAACATGGGAAGGGGTTAAAGAAGGCCTTCAATTTGTATGGAATCAGAAGGCCTTACTAAGCGCAATGAGTTTGGATATGTTTGCAGTATTATTTGGAGGAGCCGTAGCCTTACTCCCCGCATTTGCCAATGATATCCTTAAAGTTGGACCACAAGGATTAGGGTGGCTAGTAGCCGCAACATACATCGGAAATTTCATAGCACTAGCCTGGTTTACTAAAAGACCTTTGAAGAAGAAACAAGGAAAGGCCTTGCTAATTGTAGTGGCAGGTTTTGGGCTTTGTATTCTGGTGTTTGCCTTATCAGAAAGTTTTTGGCTCAGCTTTTTTGCGTTGTTAGCTTCCGGACTTTTTGATGGGGTCAGTATGATTGTTCGTGGCACCATTGTGCAATTATTTGTACCCGACGAAATGAGAGGTCGTGTATCGGCAGTAAACTCAATGTTTATTAATTCCTCCAATGAATTGGGACAATTTGAAAGTGGCGTAGCGGCTACAGCCATGGGCTTAATCCCCTCCGTGATTTTTGGCGGTTGCATGACACTGCTCATTGCGGGCATAACCTGGTTCAAAAGTCCTACCCTTCGAAAATTTGAATACTAAGATTTAGGAATTGCCTCCATTAATCGTTCAATTACTACATAGGTAATCGGGCAGAATGTAGTATTCTTCAAGGTAAGAGGAATACGCTTTACCAACACATCCTCGTCGGTATAGGGAAATCTTCTGCAATCGGATGGCCTGTCCTCGTAAATACCACAATGGTTATCATTGCCCAAAAATGGACAGGGTAATTGCTGTAATACAAAATCACCATCCTGGTCCTCTTTTAAATAGTTCTCAATAAACTGCCCCTCTTTCATTCCCAATACCTTGCTAATTCTCTTTATATCAGGTGTTTTAAATCGAGGGGAATAGCCCTTACAGCAATTGGCACAATTGAGACAGTCAACCTTGTCAAAGGCTTCCTCATGAAAGCCCCCCTGACGCTTCAACACTTCATTTTTTGGCACGCGTTGGAGAAACTGCTTGTAGAGTTTTTGACGCTCTGCAGATTTCTTTTCCCAGTTTACTAACAAGGGCTTGTTCATCAGGCAAAGAAAGGAACTTACCCGTAATTTTGCACACAAATTGAACGCTCTACCCCATTATGGATATTCTTCGTAATCAAACAACAGAATTTAGTAACCGACACATTGGCTCTATCAACCAGACCCAAGAAATGCTTGCAGTGATCGGCGAAAATGACATTGCATCGCTGATCCGCAAAACAGTGCCTGCAGGCATAAGGATGGATCGTGCGTTACAGGTACCCGACGCCATGACAGAGCACGCCTATCTGCAACATATCCGCGCTGTAGGGCAACAAAACCAAGTTTGGAAAACATATATTGGACAGGGCTACTACAATACCATTACACCCTCCGTTATTCTTCGCAATATTTTTGAAAACCCAGGATGGTATACACAGTACACTCCGTACCAAGCAGAAATTGCACAAGGCCGTTTGGAAAGTTTATTGAATTTCCAAACTATGGTCTCCGATTTAACAGGACTTCCCATCGCAAATGCTTCCTTGCTCGATGAGGCCACTGCGGCTGCGGAAGCCATGACCATGTTCTTCAACACACTTAACAAACAAGATCACATTGACAGACCTCGTTTTTTTGTTGACAAAGAGGTATTCCCGCAAACAAAAGATTTATTACGAACTCGTGCTCTGCCCATACAAATTGAACTAGTAGAAGGAGATTATAAATCCGCCCAACTAGATGAAACTTATTTTGGGGCCATTCTTCAATATCCCAATGATAAAGGTGCAGTAGTTGATTATCGTCAATTTATTCAAACAGCCCATGAAAAAGGAGCCTTTGTAGTAATGGC
>CAIRNW010000242.1 GCA_903879995.1 uncultured Bacteroidota bacterium | reverse complement strand
ATACGCGCCATCATAACAATCGGAGAGGAAAAAGGAATAATACTACCCCATACTGCAACAGGTCCCGTTGGGTTGGCAACCGCAGCGGTCATGATGGCAATTGATAAAATAACCAACATGGTGATGGGGAAACTTAAGGACTGTGCATCGCGCATATCCTCGTTCACCGCGCTGCCAATTGCGCCATAGAGTGAGGCATAGAAAAAGAAACCACCTAAAAAATAAAAAGCAAAGCATCCTAAGATCAATGGAACATTGACCGAACCAACCATTCGTTGGATTCCACCAACCGCCTCTGCCAGGAATCCCATGGAAGTACCTGACTTGACACCAATATTATAAACTACAAATACAAAGACAATCCATATTAAAAACTGGGTCAGTGCCACTGCGCCGATCCCAAGAATTTTTCCTAACATCATTTGAAAAGGACGAACGGAGGAAACAATTACTTCAGCAATTCGGTTTGTTTTTTCCTCCATCACCCCCATCATTACCTGCGAACCATAAATCAACAGAATAAAGTAAACCAGGAATCCTGCAAAATAGCCGATGCCCTCTGCGGTGGCACTGTTGGCTTGTTCGTCACTGATATTTTTTGTAACAAGACCAATTTTACTCTGGGCCAGTATAGTTTGTTTGCTTACATCTAATTGCAGACTGTCATTCAGTAAGCGTCGCCAGATTCTGTTGAGTTTTGCTTCTACAACGCCAGTGGAGGCGCTGCCGTAGGATTTATATGTTTTGAAACTAAGCGAATCATTTCCCCGCTGCCAATTCAATGTGGGGATTTCAATATACCCATCATATTCGTTTTCTTCCTCTTTATTGTTTTGAGTTGGCGTTTGGCTTACCAGTACAAGCGTTGAACTGGGGTCAATATTATTTTCAGCTTCAATAGCTTCTTTGGTAAAGTAGCCGGAGGAGTCTATTACGGCAACGGTAAGCGTCTCTTTGCTTTTCTCTGCAATAAAACCCATGCCGCCAATCAAGGCTACATACAAAAGGGGGAATAGTAGGGTAGAGATTACAAAGGTTTTTTTACGAACTCTTGTCAGGTATTCTCGCTCTATGATAATCCAAGTCTTTTTCATGTTCTTAAATTTTTTCGAATGTGCGTGCTGTGGGTGTGTTTCCTACTAGTTGGATAAAAATATCATTGAGCGTTGGTAGGATTTCCTGAAAAGCACTGATTTGAATATTCTGCGCTAGTAAGTAACTAAGCACCGTCGAAGAATTATGTTGCGCATTAATTTGGATGGTCATCGTATTATTTTTCTGACTTACCACTGTAAATGGAGCCTGCTCCAGCGATAGCTGATCTAAACCATCCCCTGCCACGCTGTATTGATGTTGTTTGTGTTGTTGTTTTACAGCTTGCACGGTGCCATCCAGAATTTTTTGTCCTTTGTTGACCAGTGCAATATGGTTACAGATTTCCTCTACTTGCTCCATCCGATGCGTGCTGAAAATAATGGTAGACCCTTCTTGTGCTAACCGAAATATTTCGTCTTTGATCAAATTGCTATTGACCGGGTCTAATCCACTAAAGGGTTCATCCAAAATAATTAATGTGGGGTCATGAAGCACGGTGGTAACAAACTGTAATTTCTGTCCCATTCCTTTTGAAAGATCCTCTACTTTTTTATCCCACCAGCTTTCCATCCCAAATCTTCCAAACCAATTTTCGATTTTTTCTTTTGCATCCTGCCTGCTGAGTCCTTTTAATTGTGCCAGGTACAATGCCTGCTCACCCACTTTCATTTTTTTATAAAGTCCTCTCTCTTCCGGCATGTAACCAATCTTTGCGACGTCCACAAGCGGATCAAACTTTTTCCCTTCAAAGAAAATTTCACCTTGGTCAGGATAGAAGATCCCTGTGATCATACGAATCAACGTGGTTTTGCCCGCCCCATTGGGACCTAGTAAACCAAAAATTTGTCCGCGTTCGATTTCAAGGCTGATATCATCAACTGCTTTCTGTGATTCAAAATACTTCCGAAGGTGTCTGAGCGATAAAATAGAATCCATAATTGTGGGTTGCAACCAAAATTACATCCAATTACATTGGTGCAAGTCAGTACTACACCGATGGTGCAGTAGGGGGGAGAGTGGTTGCTATACCCCATTGCTGGAGTATGGCTTTTGCTACCCTTTCGCCATCCATTGCTGCGCTGACTATGCCCCCTGCATACCCAGCTCCCTCTCCACACGGGTATAAGGAGGAAATTTGCGGGTGCTGTAAAGTCTTGGGATCACGCGGAATTCTTACCGGAGATGAAGTGCGAGACTCAGTAGCAACCAGTACTGCTTCGTTTGTGTAATAGGTTCTCATTTTTTTTGCAACCTGTTTGAATCCCAACCGTAATCTATCTTGAATAAAAGCGGGGAGCACATCTTTCAGATTAGTTGGTACTATACCGGGTACGTAGGAGCAGGGAGGAAGGTTAGTGCTGGAACGATTTTCACAAAAGTCAACTAAGCGTTGAGCGGGTGCTTGCAAGTTTCCGCCTCCTGCTTTGAACGCTGTTTGCTCTACTTCTTGTTGGAATTGTAATAGCGCAAGTGGGTCAGTTGATTTATTCTTTGATTTCAAGTCTGCCAATTCCACACTTACAACAATGCCACTATTCGCAAAAGGATTATTTCTTTTCGAGGGGCTCCAACCATTTACCACTAACTCTCCTGGTGCAGTGGATGCAGGTGCAATGATTCCACCTGGGCACATGCAAAAGGAGAACACACCCTTTCCATTCACTTGTTCAACCCAACTGTAAGCGGCGGGAGGTAAAAAGGGGTCTCGAATTTTGCAGTGATACTGGGTGTTGTCAATTAATTGCTGGGGATGCTCCACGCGTACCCCGAGTGCAAAAGGTTTTGCCTCGATGATTATTTTGTTTCGATAAAGAAGTTCAAAAATGTCACGGGCAGAGTGGCCTGTAGCTAAGATGAAGGCATCGCCCGAAAAACTAGCACCTTGCTTGGTGCAAACAGTTGTTAGTTTTTCTCCTGAAATTTTTAATTCATTAATACATTGTTCAAAATGAATCTCCCCACCAAAACCTAAAATGGCCTCTCGCATTCGCGTGATCACATGGGGTAATTTATTGGTCCCAATATGTGGGTGTGATTCGTAGAGTATGTTTTGGTTCGCTCCAAAATGGACAAAAAGCTCCAGGATCCGGGTTACATCTCCTCTTTTTTGACTTCTGGTATATAATTTTCCATCGCTGTATGTTCCGGCTCCGCCTTCTCCAAAACAATAATTGCTATCTGGGTTTACGATGCCTTCCCGGTTCATAGCAGCCAAATCTCTTCTGCGCGCTCTTACATCTTTTCCTCTTTCCAGGATAATTGGTTTAATACCCCCTTCAATAAGTTGTAACGCTGCAAACAGCCCCGCGGGACCGGCTCCTATAATAATGACCCTTTTTGAAGCTTTCGAAACATCTTGAAACGAAAAAGACCGTAATAGCCTCTTTTCTACGGGTTCGTTAATAAACACTTGAAGGGTAAGGTTCACCCAGGGTGTTTTACCTCGGGCATCGATGGATTTTTTGAGAAGGATAAAACCTTGGATACTACTTAGGGGCACTCCCTTTTGCTGGGAAATAAGCTGTTTTAGAACTAAATCAGCCTCCGCCTCGGCGGGTTGAACGCGGACTTGAATGATTTGCGGCATAGGTCAGGTTTTTATCCTGAAACAGCT
The DNA here is from genome assembly GCA_903879995.1 of uncultured Bacteroidota bacterium. GTDB lineage: Bacteria > Bacteroidota > Bacteroidia > Chitinophagales > Chitinophagaceae > JJ008. The sequence goes on along the minus strand of CAIRNW010000242.1, from coordinate 7,309 downwards.
CCAAAGATCAAACTTTTCTGGTGTAAAAAATAAACAAAAAAGGAAAGGGGGAGAAGTTGATATTTCCAAATTTTACCACCGTTTTTTTTATAAATTGAAAGAAAAAAAAATTTCCCAAAAAAGAGTCCCAAATTTTTTTTTTGTTTCGAGGGGTTTAATGATATTCGTTCCCCTGCGCAAGTTTTTTTATTGACAATTGTGGAAAAGCATCGAATCCTGCGCGGAGATGTGAATAACTCCTATTAAATCGACATAAACCTGCTTGTAGTTAAGATGGATAAGAACGCGGAAAAAGTCTGGGGAAATTGCTTAAAGATCATCAAGGACATCGTGGAGTGGCAGCATTTCAAAACCTGGTTTGAACCCATACAACCCGTTTCCCTAAAACAAAATGTTTTAGTCATTCAGGTTCCCAGTCAATTCTTTTTTGAATACCTCGAAGAGCATTACGTTAATCTGCTGGCCAAAACACTCAAACGTGAGTTGGGGAAGGAAGCCAGACTTGAATATCGAATCATGGTAGATAGCGGCAGCAGTCGCACGAAGCCCATGACTGTGGATGTAAGCGGACAGGGTTTCAAATCTTTTTCTAATAATGAAATGGATTTTCCATTGGTGATCAATAACCCGGTAAAAAATCCATTTGTTATTCCAGGTCTGAAAAAAATGCAGATCGATCCGCAGCTTAACCCAACGTATACATTTGATGCTTTTATAGAGGGTGATTGTAACCGAGTGGCCCGCCGCGCTGGTAAAACTGTTGCCGAGAAGCCTGGTGCCAATTCATTCAATCCGCTTGTGATTTACGGAGGAACAGGTCTTGGTAAAACCCACTTAGCACAAGCAATCGGTAATGAAGTAAAAAGACTACATCCCAATAAAGTGGTGCTGTATGTGAGCTCCGAAAAGTTCATCAACCAGTTTATGGATCATAGCCGCAACAATGCCATCAATGACTTTATTCATTTTTATCAACTAATTGATGTGTTGATCTTGGATGATGTTCAGTTCTTTGCCAAGGCAGAACGCTCGCAAGATGCCTTCTTTGCTATATTCAATCACTTGCATCAGTCACAAAAGCAATTGGTCCTTACCTCTGATAAATCGCCCAAGGATTTAGAGGGTGTACAAGATCGATTGTTAAGTCGTTTTCGTTGGGGCTTGAGTGCAGATTTACAAGTGCCCGATTATGAAACACGCATTGAGATTTTGGAGAAGAAAATGCGGAATGACGGGTTGGAAATGCCAAAGGAAGTAGTCAAGTACATTGCTTACAATATCAATAATAATGTTCGTGAATTAGAGGGTGCCCTGATCTCCTTACTCGCACAGTCCTCGCTTAACCGTAAGGAGATTGATCTTGATCTAGCAAAGAAAGTGCTTCGCAATTTTGTGAAGTCCTCTAGCAAAGAGATTACAATTGATACCATTCAAAAGATGGTATGTGAATACTTTGATGTGCCTTACGATAAACTGCTTCAAAAAACACGGAAGCGTGAAATTGTACAAGCCCGTCAGATTACCATGTATCTGGCCAAGGCATTCACAAAAAATTCACTCAAAACAATTGGTGAACATTTTGGGGGCCGGGATCACACTACTGTTATTCACTCTTGTCAGACCGTCAAGGATTTAATGGATACGGATGGTATTTTCCGCGAAAACGTACTGGAGCTTCAACAGAAAGTCCAGTTGGCAGCCATGTAAATTCTCTTTAATTTTGTTCTCCCTTTTAAGGATCGATTTAGGAGAGGTGCCTGAGTGGCCGAAAGGGCCGGTTTGCTAAACCGTTGTACGGACTTAAATCTGTACCGAGGGTTCGAATCCCTCCCTCTCCGCATCAGAATTAGAGCCCCGCATTTTGCGGGGCTTTCTATGTTTCAGGGCGAACCAAGCTTGCTTGAGTGAGCTATGAAATTCGGTATGATTATTCTTTCTCCTCCCGTTTCTTCACTAGAACAAGATCAGTTAATGCCACTTGTATTGGCAATTGCCCAATTTTGACCAAGGCCTTTTTCCCTCTGATCTCCAGCACTTCACCCACTTGAAGCGTCGTTTTCATCATAACAAGTAAGCCAACTGCAACGGCTCCTTCTGTTTCAACAAATTTTGAGGTTACTTTCTTTTTGATTCTGCTCACCGCTTGTTTCTCGCCTCGGTTGAAAAGAATCAAATCCATTTGTCGCATTACTTTCGATTTATTCTCTGCCTTTCTCCACTCAACGAGTAATTGTTTGATTTTTCTTTCAAGATCCTTGAGTTGGGTCAGCTTTTCGAAGGACATGCGATTCTGCTCTTTCAGCAATTCAACTTGTTGACGATGTTTTTCTGCCTCCAGGGTATGTTGCAACTCTCTCTTAAGTTTCTCATTCAATTGCAAGGTTTGCTGTAGTGCTTGCGATTGCTGCTCGATTTTACGCATGTCTTGTTCGGCACGATTCAATAGTTTATCCAAACGATACTGGTCTTCATCTACTAAAGAACGTGCACGTTGGATTAATGTTGGGTCCATTCCGATACGTTCCGCGATCGCAAATGTGTAAGAGCTGCCAGGCTTGCCTACAATCAGTTTATAGAGTGGGCGAAGATTTTTTTCATCAAATGCCATTGCTCCATTCATAATTCCGGGTGTTTTTCCAGCCATTAACTTTAGGTTCAAGTAATGCGTGGTAACCACACCTATGGCGTGTCGTTTCAGTAACTCTTGTAAAATCACTTCTGCAAAAGCTCCTCCCAGGTTGGGATCACTTCCGCTTCCTAGTTCGTCTATAAAAAATAAGGTTCGCCCATTTCCCTCTTCTATAAAATGTTTCATATGAAGCAAGTGGGAGCTATAGGTGCTTAACTCAAACTCTATACTTTGTGTGTCCCCTATATGGATCATCAGCTGTTTGAAAATGCCAAATATCGAAGTAGGGTGAACCGGCACTAATAATCCACTTTGAACCATTAACTGCAGCAACCCAATTGTTTTCATAGTCACTGTTTTTCCTCCTGCATTAGGCCCGCTGATTAATAATATTCGTTGCGAGTCCTCCAGTGTAACAGTGATTGGAGTGGTTGGCTTTTCCTGCTTGTTGTTATGTAATAGTAAAAGAGGGTGCCGGGCTTCAACTATGCGTACGAAAGAGCGATCTTCTACCTGTGGGTACTCGCCCCTATAATCTTGGGCCAGCTTTGCTTTAGCCCTGATAAAATCGTACTCTCCCAGCTTTTCATGATATACCTGCAACAGCGTTGCATGAACGGATAATTGTGCGGTCAGTAATTGGAGTAATCGATATACCTCTTTTCTCTCTGCATTCTCCAATTCATAAATCTGGTTATTTAATTCAATAGTTTCCTCTGGCTCAATAAATGCTGATTTTCGGCTATCACTTTCTCCGTGGAGAATTCCTTTTATAGCACGTTTTTGTTCTGCTGTTACGGCTACCACTCTTCTGCCATTCAAAAAGCTTTCCTCAATCTCTGCAAGAAAGCCTTGTTTATTTAATCGGGAAACTATTCTGTCAAACAGTTTTCTTAACTCCTGTCTTTTTTTAAATAACTGTTGTCTGATCTCTTTCAATGCCGGAGAAGCATGATCTCTAACCTGTCCTCTTTCATCTAAAACCTGGTCAATCCATTCAATAATTTGTTTTTCATACCAGGTTTCTTGTAATAAGGAATGTAAGCCCGGATAGGCTGCTATTCGTTCTGCATGAAACCAACGGAATATTTTTTCAATACTTTCCGTCAATAACCGAATCTCCATTATTTCCTCACCGCTGAGAATCGCACCCGGTATTTTTAAAAGGTGTAGCTTCTTTGATAAGTTAAATACGTGATCGTTGGGAAAGTACTGTTGGTGTTGAAATAATTGTAAGTACTCGTAACTCTGCTGAAGTTCAAGCCGGATAAATTCCTTTTTAGTATGAATTCGAAGCCTTATTGCTTTCTGCTTTGCATGGTCTGATCTACAATGCGCAGCAAGTAATCCGGTTATTTTGTTAAACTCTAATTGTGCATCTGCGTTTTCAGGAAATAGTCGCATACAAATTTGTTAGGAAGTATTGCACTTTGCTTTTACTTCAGTTGTTTATGCGACCCATCGCATTGGGGCATTCGTTTTGATAATCCACAAGTACAATCATTTCTTCCATATCCCTCTAATATTCTTTGCCTATTTCTCTCGATTCGAGCTTGTCTGGTTTCACTGCTTGCTGATCCGGTAAAAAGAATTAAATAATCTCGCTGTCGACCTGGTGTTAGTTTCTCAAATGCTTTTTGAAAAGCGGGTTGATTTTTGAATATATTTTTTAATTCAGGAGGGTAGGGGATAACAGGAACTGTTTTTTTAGTGAGAGGCTTTTTTACTTTTTGTAATTGAATGGCCTCTTTTATAAAGATTTCAATATTTTTCTTTTGCGTATTGATTTCAGCAAGGCTGGTAAACTTGAAGATCCTGCCGGATTGCGTGTGTTCGCCTCCTTTATCTAATAGGGAATTGGGGTCAGACAACTCAGCACCTCGGAAAAGCATAATAGAACAATGTTGCTTGAAATCGCCCAGCATCAGTACATTTTTGTCCTGCCAGGTGTAACAAGGATGTTTCCATTTGCAAACTTCTGTTAACCCAGCTGCCAGTACTATTTTTCGTAGGGCAGTCAATTCTTTTTTCCAGCTTTTTAATTGCTGAAAATAATTGTCCACAAGCGGGTCTCTTAGCATGTGCTAAAAATAGTGTATCGTACTAATATTATAGCACTTCCACACTTCTCTCCACAAACTTAGTGAGATCAGCGCCTTTCAGAAGACCCTGCGAAAGTAATGCCAGATCACAGGCTTGTTTAGCCAAAGTGCTTTGAGTAGCCTCGTCTGCGGCAAGAATTTTTCCAATCAATCGATGATTCGCATTGATGGCCACCTTGTAACTATCGGGCATCGAACCATAAAAACTCATGGGTCCTCCTCCCATTTTGCTCATTTCTTTCATCCGGCGCATCCATTCTTCCATTGTAATTGTAACCGGCAAGGCTTCAGCAGACAGACTCTCTACCTCTACTTTCATGGCTGTATTATTCAATGCCTTTTCGAATAATGCCTTGATTTGATTGCTTTGTTCCTCGGTCAGCGCATGTTTCGGCGCATCTTCTTTTTCAATTAATTTTTGTACGATGTCTGCATCAACCCGCTTGAAGGTGGTTTTTTCCAACTTCATTTCCAGGTGTTGCATAAAGTGATTATCAATAGGTGAGTTCATCAACAGCACGTCGTATTGCTGTTGCTGTGCACTTTGTATAAAGCTATGCTGTTGATCTGCGTCTCCAGTGTATAACCAGATTAATTGACCATTTTTATCCGTTTGGAAGTCTTTCACTTTTGTCTTGTACTCCTCAGGAGTAAAAAACTCTTTTTGTGTATTGTTCAGCAAAACAAAGTCTTTTGCCTTTTCATAAAACTTCTCGTCAGAGATGGCACCATACTTTACAAAAAGCCCAATATCATTCCATTTTGCTTCATAGCCTTTGCGATCCTTATTAAAAAGTTCCTGCAATTTTTCTGCTACTTTACGGCTTATGTAGCTATTGATTTTTTTGACATTGCTGTCGCTTTGTAAGAACGAACGGCTCACGTTCAAAGGAATGTCTGGAGAGTCAATGACGCCATGCAATAACATTAAAAACTCGGGCACTACATCTTTTACTTCGTCCGTGATGAAAACCTGACGACTGAATAATTTGATTTTGTTTTTTTGGATCTCAAAATCATTTTTCAATTTGGGGAAATACAAAACACCAGTTAAGTTGAAGGGGTAGTCTACGTTCAAATGAATCCAGAATAATGGATCCTCGGTAAATGGGTATAGTTCTTTATAAAAGCTCAGATAGTCTTCATCCTTTAATTCGGAAGGCGCTTTTGTCCAAATCGGTTGTGTCTTATTAATAATATTAGGGACATCAACCGACTTGTATTTTGTTTTTCCTTCGTCATCCTTGCCATCTTCAACAGACTCTGTTTTGGTGCCAAATTGAATAGGAACGGGTAAAAACTTAGCATATTTATCCAGGATTTGCTGGATGCGATGATCTTCCAAAAATTCAGCAGACTCCTCATTGATATAAAGAATAATATCGGTTCCTCGTGTTTCCCTTTTGCCGGCTGCAATTTCAAATGCAGTGCTTCCATCGCAGGTCCACTTGGCAGGTTCAGTCCCTTCCTGATAAGAAAGTGTTTGAATCTCTACTTTTTCTGCTACCATAAATGCCGAATAAAATCCAAGTCCAAAACGTCCTATGATTTCATTAGCATCTTTGGCTTCTTTGAATTTTTCCATGAACTCCGTGGCACCTGAAAATGCTACCTGATTGATGTATTTCTTTAACTCCTCAGCTGTCATGCCCAGTCCTGCATCGGAAATAGTGATGGTTTTTTTCTTTTTATTGACCTTGACTTGGACGGTTAGTTCACCCAGTTCTTTGTTATACTGCCCGAGGGAACTCAGGCGTTTAATTTTTTGGGTAGCATCGATGGCGTTACTGACCAGCTCCCTTAAAAAAATCTCGTGGTCTGAATAAAGGAACTTCTTAATGATGGGGAAAATGTTCTCCGTGTTAATCGAAATCGTGCCTTTTTCCTTGATCATGGGACTTGGTTTTGTTTTGCCATCTTGTGCAACAATTGTTCCATTCGATAGGGAATTGACAGATTGGCATATTATAATTTTAGCCCCGAAACTACCCTGAGAATAAGTCAGTTTTTCCTATATTTGCACCCTTCCTGAATAGGATGGCGGGAGGTAGTTCAGCCCGGTAGAATACCTGGTTTGGGACCAGGGGGTCGCAGGTTCGAATCCTGTCCTCCCGACAAATCAAGAAGCTGGCACGTAAGTGCTGGCTTTTTTATTGTCAAGTGCATAAAGCTTGCTTTAATACTTGAAGACAAAAAAATAAGGCTCGCTAAACGAGCAAGGCTTTTTGTACATTAGGATTGTAATCTATTGTAAAACAAAAAAATCAACTTTTATGAAGTCAACTAAAATTATTTATTGGGTTACTACTAGTATTATTTGCCTTTTTGCTTCTACAGGGATCTTTTTTATGAATTCAGAGATGGCTATTAAAGGCACTGAGCACCTGGGAATTCCACGATATTTAAGCCTGGAGGTAAGTATCGGCCAATTTATTGGTATGCTATTACTGATTATACCTGCCGTACCAGCAAGATTTAAAGAATGGGCGTATGTTGGTTTTGGTATCTTGTATTTGACGGCATTGAATGCTCATCTCGCAGTTGGAGATACAATTGCAGAAATACTGATGCCAGTTTT
>CAIRNW010000241.1 GCA_903879995.1 uncultured Bacteroidota bacterium | reverse complement strand
GCCAAGCAATCCAAGTGCTTTGATTTGTGCTGCAAATACAGGATCGGTTTCTAACCAGTTTTGGAAAATTTCCTGTTTTCCATTTGCAGACAGAATCTGGCCAATTATCTCAGCTGGATTTTGAGTGGAGTAGGTATTAACAGGATAGTCCAGCGTAAGTCCCAACTTGATCAATTTTTTCCACCCGTTAATAAAATCAACATGTCTTAGTGTAGTCCTAATAAACGTCTGTGCTTCTTCAATTTGATAAAGCGAGATATAAGGAATTGAATTACGATTTGGATACCAGGCTAAATTTTCTGTGTTCAAAATGGATACAGTTGGAGTATTTTCAAACACTTTCTCATAGGGCAAATCAACGATTGTATTCTCTTGCTTGTAAAGTGCCCCTTGCTTGCCAGCAGCTACTACGTTAGCAGGATTCCAGCTTATTTTGTAATGCCAGGGATTATTATCACTCTGCGGGGAAACCAGACCGCCACAATGTGAAATAAAGGATTGGATTTTGCCACCTTTACCCTTGATTCTATCCAAGGCTGCCATAGCGCTCATATGATCGATCCCGGGATCTAAACCCATCTCGTAAAGGAAAAGAAGCCCCTTACGTTCAATTTCAGATTGAAGTTGCTCAACTTCTTTATCCAAGTAGGAGGCCGTAAAAAGGTGTTTTTGGTAGGATAAGCAGTCTTTGGCTACCAGAATGTGTAAATGGGGTGGGAGAAGCGAAATCACAAGATCTGCCCCTGCTACCAACAATTTTCTTTCATCTTCGTTGGTGACATCTAAAGCTACTGCATGACCGCAAGGATGTCCTGCAAGTTTTTGGTTAGCCAACGCTAAGTCTGCGTCAGCAACCACTAGTTTCCAATCCATTTTAGGGGCCTTTTCCAGGATAAAATTGATCAGTACCGTAGCACTCTTCCCAGCCCCAAATAAAAGGATGATTTTCATAGCCCAAATATCCCCTTTTTAATTAACAGTAGTGGATAAAATAGGGGGTAAAAGACCTCTTTTTTTACTGGGAAATAAGGCTTTAAAAAGGTAGATTTGCAGACCTTGTTTTTAATGGTCTAAACAAGCCAAAAACAGTAAAATTTAACATGGAAGAATTGCAGCAACCACAGGAAACAAATGACCACAACCGGATCATTCCTGTAAACATTGAGGAGCAGATGAAAACCGCCTATATCGACTACTCTATGTCGGTTATAGTGGGTCGTGCACTTCCTGACGTAAGAGATGGATTGAAGCCAGTACATCGTCGCGTTTTATACGCCATGAATGAATTAGGGCTGAGTCATAATAAAGCCTACAAAAAATCGGCCCGTATTGTTGGAGAGGTGCTTGGTAAATATCATCCCCACGGTGATTCCTCCGTTTATGATGCAATGGTCCGTATGGCACAGGAGTGGAGTATGCGCTATACGCTGGTCGATGGCCAAGGAAACTATGGAAATCAAGATGGTGATGGACCTGCAGCCATGCGTTATACAGAGGCCAGACTTGAAAAGCTAGCCGAGCACATGCTCGACGATATTGAGAAAGAAACGGTCGATTTTCAATTGAATTTTGATGACTCTGAGGAAGAACCCACCGTGCTTCCGACTCGAATACCACAATTATTGGTAAATGGATCGAGTGGAATTGCAGTTGGAATGGCTACCAATATGATGCCTCATAACCTTGGGGAGGTAATTGATGGCTGTGTAGCCTATATTGATAACCGAGATTGTACAGTTGATGATTTGATGCAGCACGTAAAAGCACCAGATTTCCCAACTGGCGGTGTGATTTATGGAATGGAAGGTGTAAAAGCCGCAATGCATTTTGGTCGTGGGCGTGTTGTTGTTCGTGGTAAAATATCAGTTGAAACAAAAGCGGGTGGAAAAGAACAGCTCATTATAACAGAGGTTCCTTACCAAGTAAACAGGGATGCTCTAACTAACAGAATTGGAGAACTTGTCAATGAAAAAGTAATCGAGGGTATTACGCATGTCAATAACGAATCCAACCAAAAAGAAGGAACAAGAGTTGTAATTGAGCTTAGGAAAGATGCCATTGCAAACGTTATTATCAATCAGCTTTACAAGCATACGGATTTACAGACCTCCTACGGTATTAACAATGTTGCGATCGTGAGAGGCAGGCCCCGGACCTTAAACCTTAAGGATTTAATTCAAGAGTTTGTAGAATTTCGTCATGAGGTAGTAATCCGAAGAGCAAAATTTGAATTAGGCGAAGCGCAAAAGAGAGCACATCTACTTAAAGGTTATTTAATTGCGCTCGATCATTTGGATGAGGTAATTGCGCTAATTCGAAGTGCGGCTACACCTGATATTGCTAAAGATAAATTAGTGAATGCAGGATGGGGTCTGGATGAAATTCAGGCCAAGGCAATTCTCGAAATGAGATTGCAACGTTTAACTGGTATGGAGCGGGATAAAATCCGCGAAGAGTTTGAAGAGTTAATGAAGTTAATTCAATCCCTGGAAGAGTTGTTAAATGATGAGGCAAAGCGTTTTGCTTTAATCAAGCAAGAATTAATAGAAATAAAGGAAAAGTACGCTGACGCTCGTAAAACTGAAATCACCTATTTGGATGATGAAGTAAAAATCAAAGATTTGATCAAGGAGGAGGATGTAGTCATTACCATCTCTCACTTAGGGTATATCAAACGCACACCAGCAGAGGAATACCGCTCACAACGAAGAGGCGGCCGTGGGGTAATTGGTGGTCGAACCAGAGAAGAAGATTATATCGAACATCTTTTTGTGGCCTCCACGCACCACACCATGTTATTCTTTACTGAAAAGGGTAGGGTGTATTGGTTAAATGTCTATGAAATTCCAGAGGGCGAAAAAACTGGTAAGGGAAGAGCCATTCAAAATTTGATGCAAATTCCACCCGATGATAAAGTAAGAGCCATTTTGGATGTGAAAGACTTGAAGGATCAGGAGTTTGTCAATGCGCACTATATCATCCTTTGTACTAAAAAGGGAGTGATTAAAAAAACTGCACTGGAGGATTTTAGTCGCCCCAGACAAACTGGTGTAAACGCTATCACAATTGTTGAAGGAGATGAATTGATACAAGCGCGTATGACCGATGGTCAGAGTGAGATTATGATGGCCGTAAAGAGTGGTCGTGCTATTCGATTCTCTGAGGAAAAAGTAAGACCCACAGGACGTGGCGCTATAGGAGTTGCAGGAATAGAAGTGGAGGACGAACAAGATGAGGTAGTGGGAATGATCTGTGTGAATCCAACAAATCAAAATGAAAGGACAGTGTTGGTGGTAAGTGATAAGGGATATGGAAAAAGAACTGCTGTAGACGAATATCGATTTACAAACCGTGGTGGTAAAGGAGTCAAAACCATAAATGTAACTGACAAAACAGGAGGTGTAGTAGGTATTCTAGATGTAGCGCCAACTGAGGATCTTATGATTACTTGTAAAAGCGGTGTTACAATACGAATGCCTGTAAGTGGTATCAGTGAGCAAGGGAGAGCTACGCAAGGTGTAAAATTAATCCGTCTCGATGAAGGAGATGAGATTGCTGCAATCACCAACCTGGATGATCAACAGGTAGAAGGAGATGAAACCACCCCAGAAAATCCTGCGGCAACGGAGGAAAGCTCTGAAACAAACAATTAATGTAATTTTATAATCAACCTACTTATATGAAAAAAAGCTTGCTAGTTAGCCTGTCCATCTTTTTAACTATTACGGGATGGTCACAAAATTATGATCCTGTCAAGACCTTGGTGATGATTAATCAGCTGGACAAGGCAAAGACCGATTTAGACAAATCATTCACGAATGCCAAGTACACTGCAAAACCTGAAGCGTTTATTCTAAAAACCGCTGTTTACGCCAGTGTAGCCAATATGGATGGTAAAAAAGACACTCCAGCTGCCGCACAGCTAGTAGAAGAAGCAGACGCTGCTTTTACAAAATATCGTGAGCTTGATCCGGCTCTTTCACTAATAAGTGAGCCCATCTACCAGAACGGCATTATTATGTTATACTCCAATTATTACAGCTTTGGTTACAGTGATTACAACAATAAAGCATATGATAAAGCACTAGGTAAGTTAAAAAAGGCAATTCAGTATTCTGATTTATTGATCAAACAAAAAGTGCTGACTTCCACTTTGGATACCAATGTGCTAATACTGGCTGCCATCACAGCTGAAACAGGAGGGTACAAAGATGAGGCTGCTGCTTATTACACAAAATTGGCGGATGCAAAAGTGGGTGGCGATGGCTATGAGGGTGTTTATCGTTATCTGGTGACCTACCATTTTGGCAAAAAAAACATGGAAGGATTTGAGAAGTACAAAAAGCTTGGTAAAGAGGTTTTTCCAAAAAGTGACTATTTTGATTTTGATAAGGTAGATTTTGCTGTAGGATTGGTAAACACCTTTACTGAAAAACTAGCTGCGATAGACGAAGTTCTAGCAAGTGATCCCACAAATTTTAAAGCGAATCAGGTATTGGGAGAAATCATTTTTGACACGCTAAATCCCAGAGATGAAGGAATGGTGCTGCCCGAGAATTATAATGAGTTGGAGAAAAAAATGATTGACGCGTTTTCTCGCTCATCAAAAGCCCGCCCTGATTACGAAATTCCGCTTTTATACGTCGGAGACCATTATATCAATAAAGCCAGCCGTGTAGAGGAAAAACGTAATAAGCATGCGCAGGATATGAAAGCACGTACTAAACCAGGAACCATGGCTTCCAAAGAAGATGTGGCTAAACGAGACGCCCTTGATAAGGAATATGGAGACACTATGGAAGGAGCAAAAGAACCTTATTTAGCAGCCGCTGCAATTTTCGCAGACCGGGCCACAAAAGGAGAGCTAGAAACCCGAGATAAACAGCAGTACAAAAAAGTTACCAGTTACTTATCAGAAATCTATGGACTTAAAAAGGTGATGGCAAACAAGGCAAAAAATCTTGCTGACAAAGCAAAATGGGAGGCCGAAGAAAAGAAATGGAACGAACGTTACGAGTCTATTAAAAACTAATTCAATTTAAAGCCACCCATCTAGGGTGGTTTTATTCAGATTATGCTATTTAACATAATATAAATTATAAGAATAAAATACAATCAATAAAGGAGCCTGGTTTTAATCGTTCCAGGAACCTGTCGGAGTAAGGATTGAGCTTTAGAAGAAAGTTTACGCTCGATATCAAGTACAACATAACCTATTAAATCATTGGTTTTCAAATACTGACCAACAATATTTATATTATTACTTGAAAGGGCAGTATTGATTGCGGATAAAACGCCAGGTGTATTACGATGAATGTGTAAAACCCGATGTGCACCTTCCTGAGGAGGAAGTGCCAGGGCGGGCACAGTGTGAGAACCAAAGCTAATTCCTCTTTCTAGGTAATTAAAAAGCTTATTGCTGACATCTTCCCCAATGTTCTGCTGCGCTTCTTCAGTACTACCTCCAATATGAGGGGTTAATAAAACATTAGGCAGTTCTTGAAGTGGGCTTTTGAAATAGTCTCCATTCTTTTCAGGTTCATCAGGGAATACATCAATTGCGGCACCACCAAGCAATTCCTCGCGCAGGGCTTTTTCTACTGCAGCTAAATCCACTACCTCTCCTCGTGCAAAATTGATTAGTATAGCCCCTTTTTTGAAACTTTTCAGGAGTTGCTTATTGATAAGTTGTTCGGTTTGACGGGTAGCGGGAATATGTAGCGTAACTATATCTGCTTGTCCCACCAGGTCACGAATATTTCTTTTTTCGATAGCATTTCCCAGCGGCAGCTTTTTTTCAATATCATAATAAATAACACGCATACCCAACGCTTCAGCCAATACACTAACCTGGCTACCTATATTACCATATCCTATAATACCTAATGTTTTTCCACGTAATTCGTAGCTATACTTGGCATCTTTGAACCAAAGTCCTGCATGTGCCGCTTTATTTTTTTCAGGAATTCTTCTGATTAACATGATGGAGGCGCCTATCACCAACTCAGCTACTGATCTTGTGTTCGAGTACGGGGCATTAAATACAGCAACTCCACGGCTGGTGGCAGCGCTAATGTCTACTTGATTCACACCGATGCAAAAACAACCAATAGCTTGTAATTTTTGAGCAGCATCTAATACCGCTTTGGTTATTTTAGTTTTAGAGCGAATTCCTAAAATATGTACATCACGTATTGCTTCGATGAGTTGTTGTTCTGATAAAGCTTTACTGATTCGTTCTGTTTGTACATACCCCTGTTGTTTGAAATTACGAACAGCAGTTTCACTGATATTTTCTAGGAATAATATCTTTATTTTCTCTTTTGGGTAGCTGGTCAAAGGAATCATACTGTAACAAATATACCTATAAAAAATAGGAGTCCCTACCTTTGATCCGCTTGAGAAACAAACCTATTTGCCGTTTTATACCCGTACTGTTTTTGTTACTAATCAGTACCCTGGACTCCTGTGTCTGGAAAGATAATTCCACTACTCACCCGCTCCCTTACATTGCTCCTCCTCTCCTATCCCTCAGTTCCCAGGAAAAACTACAATTAAGTGAAAAGGTTGCCAATTATTTCAAACAATCCCTACTACGATTTGACGGATTATTTAGCGGGGGTGTTTTAGTAGCAAAAGGGGGCAACATCCTTTTTGAACATTATGCCGGTTATGCTGATTATCCTACAAAATCAATCCCCCTACAAGAAGACACGCCCTTACATATTGCCTCCACCAGTAAAACATTTACAGCCATTGCTGTTCTTCAATTAATTGAACAACAAAAACTTTCATTGGAAGATAGCCTTTCCTCTTTTTTTAAAAAATGGCCTTACCCTGGAATTACAATCAAGCAATTGCTTACACACCGAAGTGGTTTGCCGAACTACGTATATTTCATGGATGCCAATCCTCTTCAACAGCACTCCTACACAAACCAAGAAGTAATTAGTTGGATGATCGAGCATCAGCCAGCTATCCACGCTCGACCCGATACACGCTTTGAGTATTGCAATACCAATTATTTACTATTGGCTTCTCTAATTGAAAAAGTGTCGGGTTATTCCTATCCGGAATTCCTTCGTCGTTCGATTTTTGACTTCTTGGGTATGAAAAACACATTTGTATTTCAAGAAGCGGATACAACACGGGCCACACCCTCATTTGCAAACGCAAACAGACAATGGTTATGGGATCATCTTGATTATACCTATGGTGATAAGAATATCTACAGTACTCCCCGTGATTTATTGAAATGGGATCAAGCTTTGTATACGCAACAACTTGTCAGTGATTCACTTTTATCGCTGGCTTTTTCTCCCTACAGTTTTGAAAAACCTGGTCAAAATAATTACGGATTAGGGTTTCGATTAAAACTCTTGCCCAACCAAAAAAAAATCATTTATCATTTTGGTCGGTGGCATGGAAATAATGCAGCATTCACAAGATTAACGGACGAACAAGTAACGATTATTATTCTAGGTAATAAATTCAATCGCCAGATATATACAGCTGCCAGCCGCTCTTATGGTTTATTTGGCCCTTATGGTGGTGAGCAACAACGTGACGAAGAATAGTGGATTAGCAACCGTTTTCTACAGAACTTAGCGTTGTGAAAATTTTTTCAGCCTCTCAAATAAAAGATTGGGATCAATATACGATGTTGCATGAGCCCATTTCCTCGATTGAATTGATGGAAAGGGCTTCAACCGCATGCCTGAATTGGATTTTACACAGGTATTCAACTTATAGATTATTTACTATTTTTTGTGGAAAGGGGAATAATGGAGGTGATGGACTGGCCATTGCAAGATTATTGGCCGATGCGGGCAAAACAGTGCAATTACAGGTGCTGGAATTTGGATTTCCGGGAACGCTAGATTTTCAACAAAACCTGGCAAAGATTCATCAATGTTCCGGTATTGAAATTCATTATATACAAGACTTGACTCATCTTTATCCGATTGATCCGAGTGCCATTGTAATCGATGCTTTATTCGGATCAGGACTGAACAGACCTTTGAATGGTTTGAGTGCAGCCGTAGTAGCCCTGGTTAACGCAAGCAGAAATCCTGTAATAGCCATAGATGTTCCCAGTGGACTTTTCTGTGACCAGTCCTCTACAAATAGTGAGGTAATACTGGCATCATACACTTTAAGCTTTTCTCCTAAACTTTGCTTCTACTTACCAGAAAATAAAATTCGTGTTGGCCAACTGCATCTATTGGATATTGGATTACACCCTGGTTTTTTGAAAGAAACCAGCGCAAGATTTGAATTACTCACAAATAAATATGCACTTGCCTTACTAAAACCTAGACCCCCCTATTCACACAAAGGCGATTATGGGCATGCTTTGCTTATTGCAGGAAGTGCTGGAAAAATGGGAGCAGCTGTAATGGCAGCACGGGGTTCTATTCGGTCTGGAGTTGGATTACTTACTTGTTATTTGCCAGATGATCAAAATTTTATCATGCAGGTTGCAGTACCCGAGGCGATGACAATTCCAACCTTATCAAATACTACCCTTTCCGATTCTATTTCATCCTTGTTATCCTATGAGGCTGTGGCAATAGGTCCCGGCTTTGGAACAGGGCCCCAACAAGAAAATTTATTGAAAGAATTATTCTCTAGTTACAGAAAACCAATAGTCATCGATGCTGATGGATTAACAATAATTGCGAGAGATAAATCTCTCCTAAAAAAAATTCCTCCTGGTAGCATTCTTACACCACATCCTGGAGAGTTTAAACGGCTATTTGGTGAAACATCGGATGATTTTAGCAGGGTGGAATTAGCGATTAGCATGGCTGCTGCGTTCAACGTAGTAGTGGTTTTAAAGGGGCATCACACACTAATTGCAACACCGCAAGCGCCTTTCTTTTTTAATACTACGGGAAATTCAGGTATGGCTAAAGGCGGATCAGGAGATGTACTAACGGGTGTAATTCTCGGTCTTTTGGCACAAGGTTACTCCTCAGCAGAGGCAGCAGCAATTGGAGTCTTTTTACATGGTAAGGCTGGGGACATCGCTGCCGAAAAAAGTACTTCATTTGGAATGACCACAAGCGATTTGATTGATTGCCTGGGTCTGGCATGGAAGGAGTTGATTACTAGTTAATAACTAAAAAAATACAGCAGCAAAAGAATTGAAATTACCTCCGTAAAATGCTCTTTTTTACGGAGCTGATACCTATCTTTGCCGGCCGGTGAAAAAGGGGATATTTGCCCTGGTTCGCCCTAAATTTTAATCAGAACACATTAAACCGAACTGCAGAAATTTTTAGTATGGAAAAACTGATTTATTTGGTGCCCGTATCGGGTCTGATTGGACTGATGTACACCTTAGTAAAGTTCAACTGGGTATCTAAGCAAGATGCGGGTACTGACCGTATGAAAGAAATCAGCAACTACATTGCTGAAGGTGCCATGGCATTTTTAAAGGCAGAATGGAAGATCCTCGGCTATTTTGTGGTAATCGTAGCAATGTTGCTTGCACTCATGGCTAGTACTAATCCGCATTCTCATTGGTCCATTGCAATTGCATTTATCGTAGGAGCTGTTTTTAGTGCAACGGCTGGGTATATTGGGATGAAAGTGGCCACCAAAGCCAACGTACGCACTGCTCAAGCTGCCAGAACTAGTTTAAGCAAGGCCTTGCGCGTATCCTTTACGGGTGGTGCTGTAATGGGGCTTGGCGTGTCCGGACTTGCCGTTCTTGGTTTAGGAAGCTTATATATTATTTTAAAACACTTTTTTGCTGCTGATGCTGCGGTAGGTTCTGATGAGATGATTCGAACTATTGAAGTACTTACCGGATTTTCCCTAGGTGCAGAGTCTATTGCTCTATTTGCTCGTGTTGGTGGCGGTATCTATACAAAAGCTGCTGATGTTGGAGCTGATTTAGTAGGCAAGGTGGAAGCTGGTATACCTGAGGACGATCCGAGAAATCCTGCTACTATTGCTGACAATGTTGGAGATAATGTGGGTGATGTTGCCGGAATGGGCGCAGACTTATTTGGTTCCTATGTTGCAACTGTACTGGCAACAATTGTACTAGGTCAACAAACTGTTGTTGTTTTTGGTACAGACTTACTGGGCGGTTACTCCCCTATTGTACTTCCTATGTTAATTGCAGGTGTTGGAATTCTGTTTTCAATTGTAGGTACATGGTTTGTACGTGTAAGTGATGCAGCAGGGATTAACACTGACAACGTACAAAAAGCACTCAATATGGGGAACTGGGGTTCAATTGTTTTGACGGCCATTGCCTCTGCGGGTCTCGTTTACTTTGTTCTACCTGAAGCAATGGAGCTTCGTGGATTTATATTTACCAAGTGGGGTGTATTAGGAGCAATCGGTGTTGGTTTATT
>CAIRNW010000240.1 GCA_903879995.1 uncultured Bacteroidota bacterium | reverse complement strand
GCAGCGATTGCAGATTTATTTCTCTTGACAGAAAAACCCGTCCTATATGTAGCAAACGTAGATGAAGTTTCGATGCATACAGGCAATCGTTTTTCTAAAGCACTGCAAGAGGCCATTTTGCATGAGAATGCAGAAATGATCATCATGAATAATTCCATCGAAGCGCAAATTGCCGAGATGGAAGAGGCCGCTGATAAGCAACTTTTCATGGAAGAGTATGCCATGAAAGAGCCTGCACTGGATCGACTCATACATAGCGCCTATAAACTACTTAATCTTTATACCTATTTTACTGCCGGGGTACAAGAAGTTAGAGCTTGGACAATTCAACAGGGTTGGAAGGCCCCTCAAGCAGCAGGCGTTATCCATACGGACTTTGAAAAAGGCTTTATCAAGGCAGAAGTAATTTCCTTTCAGGACTATATCCAATTGGGTTCAGAAGCAGCTTGCCGTGAGGCTGGTAAACTAAAAATTGAAGGAAAGGAATATATTGTCAAAGACGGAGATATAATGCACTTCAGATTTAATGTTTAATAAGAATTAAGCATTAATATAATCTGATTATGAATTACTTACTCATTTTCAGATAAACCGGCCATCATATACTCGCGATTTAAACGGGCTATATTTTCAATTGAAATTCCTTTGGGACAAACTGCTTCGCAAGCACCTGTATTGGTACAAGCCCCAAACCCCTCCTTATCCATTTGCGCCACCATGTTCAAAGCACGTTTCTTCTTTTCAGGATGCCCTTGTGGAAGCAATGCTAAGTGAGAGACTTTTGCCGAGACAAATAACATTGCTGAGGAATTTTTACAAGCAGCCACACAAGCACCACAACCAATACAGGCCGCAGCAGCAAAGGCGGAGTCCGCTTTTTCCTTTTCAACTGGGATGGCATTAGCATCTACTGCATTACCCGTATTAACTGAGATATATCCTCCCGCCTGTATAATTCGATCAAATGCACTACGATCCACCATAAGGTCCTTTACCACAGGGAATGAGTTAGCTCTCCAAGGTTCAACCACAATCGTATCCCCATCCTTGTAAGCGCGCATGTGCAGCTGGCAAGTGGTATTATTTTGCCAAGGCCCATGTGGACGACCATTAATATACATGGAGCACATTCCACATATACCCTCACGGCAGTCATGATCAAAAGCAATGGGTTCTTTTCCTTCTTTAATTAGTTTTTCATTCAATACATCTATCATTTCCAGGAATGACATTTCGGAGGAAATCCCCTCTACAGGATATGTCTCAAAGTGTCCTGCAGTTGAAGCATTTTTCTGGCGCCATACTTTTAACGTCAGATTCATGGTATAGTGTTGCATAAAATAAATTCAATTAATGAGTTGATGAATTACTTATAACTACGTTGAGAAGGTTTAGCCACTTCAAATTGAAGCGCCTCTTTATGTAATTGCCATTGACTATCTCCTTTATATTCCCAGGCAGCCACGTAAGCATAATCTACGTCATCCCGTTTTGCTTCTCCCTCCTCTGTTTGACTTTCCTCTCTAAAATGGCCCCCGCAACTTTCTTTTCTATCCAAAGCATCCTGACACATTAGTTCGCCCAACTCAATAAAATCAGCAACACGTCCGGCTTTATCAAGTTCAGGATTCATTTGATCACTTCCTCCTGGAATTCGTACATCCGACCAGAATTCTGCTTTTAATTGACGAATAGCAGCGATGGCCTCTTTCAAGCCTTTTTCGTCCCTGGCCATTCCGCATTTATCCCACATGATTCTACCCAAACGCTTGTGAAAGCTTTCTACTGTCTGCTTACCTTGTATAGAGAGCAAGCGATTGATTCGATCAGCAGCTTGTTTTTCAGCCTCCTCAAAGGCTGGATGAGTGGTTGGAATAGGTTTAGTAGCAATTTCATCAGCCAAATAATTGCCGATGGTGTAAGGAATCACAAAATAACCATCCGCCAAACCTTGCATCAATGCAGAAGCACCCAATCGGTTAGCACCATGGTCGCTGAAGTTTGCCTCGCCTAGTGCATACAAACCCTTCACGGATGTCATTAGTTCGTAATCAACCCAAAGTCCGCCCATCGTATAGTGAACAGCCGGATAAATACGCATCGGTACCTCGTAAGGATTTTCACCCGTGATTTTTTCGTACATATCAAAAAGGTTGCCATACTCCTCTTTCACTACTTCTTTACCCAATTTGATAAGTGTTGCCGTATCTGGATTTGCGATACCCAGTTTGTTAGCCTCTGCCTTTCCGTACTTGTTAATGAGATTGTATTTGAAATCGAGATAAACTGCCTGCCCGGTAGTTCCTACGCCATATCCCGCATCACAACGTTCCTTAGCAGCACGAGAGGCCACATCACGAGGTACTAAATTTCCAAAAGCTGGATATCTTCTCTCCAGGAAATAATCTCTCTCTTCCTCTGGTATATCATTAGGAGCACGTTTATCCCCTTTTAAAGCAGGTACCCAAATTCGTCCATCATTACGTAGTGACTCTGACATCAAGGTTAATTTGGATTGATGATCGCCACTAACAGGTATGCAGGTAGGATGAATTTGTGTAAAGCAAGGATTTCCAAAATAAGCTCCCTTTTTATGCGCCTTCCAGGCTGCAGTTACGTTACTCCCCATCGCATTCGTAGAGAGATAGAACACATTACCATAACCACCCGTACACAATAAAACGGCATGACCAAAATGTCTTTCTAGTTGGCCCGTAACCAAATTACGACAGATAATTCCACGCGCTTTTCCATCAATGACAACTACGTCCAACATTTCATGACGCGTATACATTTTTACCTTGCCTAGCGCCACCTGTCTTTCCAGCGCTTGATAGGCTCCAATCAGAAGCTGCTGACCAGTTTGTCCAGCTGCATAAAAGGTTCTTTTAACTTGTGTACCTCCAAAAGAACGATTGTTCAATAAGCCTCCATACTCACGGGCAAAAGGTACCCCCTGTGCAACACATTGATCGATGATGTTTACACTCACTTCAGCTAAACGGTGTACGTTAGCCTCACGTGCACGATAGTCGCCCCCTTTTATGGTATCATAGAATAACCGGAAAACAGAGTCTCCGTCATTTTGATAATTTTTAGCTGCATTGATTCCTCCCTGCGCTGCAATAGAGTGTGCTCGCCTGGGTGAATCCTGAAAACAAAATGCTTTTACTTGATACCCCAGCTCTCCCAGCGATGCAGCTGCAGAAGCACCTGCTAAACCAGTACCCACAACAATAACTTCTAGCTTTCTTTTGTTAGCTGGATTCACCAATTTACAATGTCCCTTATAATCAGTCCACTTGTGTTCAAGTGGGCCAGCTGGTATTTTGGAATCAATCATAGAAAAGTATTACTAGATTAATAATTTATTTCACCCAACCTGCGTACAT
>CAIRNW010000239.1 GCA_903879995.1 uncultured Bacteroidota bacterium | reverse complement strand
TAATTAAATGTTTCTTTTTCAGAGCGGCTAAAATTGTTGGTATAGGCGTAGTTGATCTCTAACAACTTATTATTACCAAGCGGCTCTGTATAAGAAGTACTTATTACGTTATTGCGCGTTTTGGTGTTTTGTGTATACTGCTGATTTTGAGAAAAGTTAAAAAATGGATTTCCGTCCGGACGGAAAAACTGATTGCTGGAAATAGTCTTTCCATCTGCCTCACTCATACCCATTGTACTATTTAACCCAATGGTAATGGTTCGTCCGATTTTTTTGAACTTTCGACGGAACAAAATATTATTATTGAAATTCATCCCATCGCGCACATTTGAGTTTTGTGAGTTGGTACGAATAGCGGTGTATGATCGCGTGGGAGTCTGCGAAGTTGTCAAACTGGAATCGTAACTGAGGTTGTCAGAATGTTGTAATGTTAACTGAGGAGTATATAAAATAGAGGTGAGTGAATCAATTTGATATTCAAAACGAACATTAAAACGATGATTCTGATTCAGATTATCAGAACGTGAAGTCCTGTTTTGAAAAGCGGTAGAGTCATTCACAAAAAAGGTCTGACGCAAAGTGTTTTGCTCTTGCACTGGTCTTGAGTCAGAGAAAAAATAGCTTCCGGTGAATTTTGCTTTACCAGCCCACTCATTATTGAAATTAAGACCGGATGAGAGAGAGCGAATGATACCGGTGTTCTGTCCGCCAAAACCACCAAAGCCTCCACCTCCGCCACCTCTACCAACAGAAATTACTTGCATTCCACCACCACCGCCGCCAAAACCGCCGCCACCACCACCAAAGCCACCCCCTCCTCCTCCGAAACCGCCACCGCCGCCACCAAAGCCACTGAATCCGCCCATGGTGCTGATGATATCATTGAATGAAAAGCCTTGTTTATTGATATTATTGGTGTTGAAAAGAACAGAAAATCTTTTGTTTCCATTAAAGTTGTTGAAACTCAGATTTCCCTCAAACCGATCGTTGCTACCTGCTCCAGCTAATGCACGTGTAAAATATCCTTTATTACGATCTTTCTTCAATTTGATGTTGATGGTTTTACTTCTGCTTCCATCATCAATTTTAGTAAACTTAGATTGCTCACTCATGTCATCAAAAACCTGCACACTTTCTACCATCTCTGCCGTAAGGTTTTTTGTAGCAAGCTTGGGATCATTTCCAAAAAACTCTTTTCCATCAACAATAATTCGCTGTACCTGTTCGCCCTGCGCTTTTACATTTCCCTCCTTATCCACTTCCATCCCTGGAATTTTCTTAAGCAAATCCTCTACAGTGGCATTTGGAATTGTTTTAAAACCACTGGTATTAAATTGGACGGTATCGTTTTTAACTACAATGGGAGATTCTGTAGTAATTACAACTCCCTCCATCATTTTATAGTCTTTATTCATCACCAGTGTACCAAAATCAACCAGCTTCTTTTCAGCAGTAATACTGAACGTGCGCCGAATTTCCTCGAGTCCCTTACTGCTTACGATAAGTTTGTAGTCGCCGGGGAGTAAATTCTTGATTTCAAAACCACCTTGTTTACTCGATAGTACAAAGCTGGCAAGGGAAGAATCTTTGCTATTTACAACTGATACGGTTGCATCAACAATGGGTTGTTTAGCGCTAGAATCAGTAAGCTGACCCTTGATTACCCCTTCGGCCCGTTGGGCCATGGCTCCATTTCCAACACACAAGACAAACAGGAGCAAACTGACATATTTTCTCATAAACGTATTTGAAGTCCGCAAAGATAGACGTAAAGGGGCAGGGCAACTTGTGGAAACTTGTTAAAACTTAACTGAATAGATATTCCACGTCTTCGCGGGAAAGGCTCTTCACAAAACCAGAATCATCCGTAATAATATCTTTTGCAAGCGCCTTCTTTCGATCTTGCAATTGGAGAATCTTATCCTCGATACTATCCTTACAGATCATTCGATATGCAAAAATATTTTTAGTCTGCCCGATTCGATGCGTTCTATCAATAGCCTGCTGTTCTACGGCAGGATTCCACCAAGGATCCATGATATAGACATAATCAGCTGCGGTGAGGTTTAAACCCACACCTCCTGCTTTGAGAGAAATCAGAAATACACGAATCTTATCCTGTTGCTGAAATTGCTGTATAGCCTTTTCTCGCTCTGGCGCGGTAGTGCTTCCATCAAAATACACATAGGGAATTTCCAATTCCTCCAACTTAGTGCGAATCAAGGCCAGCATACCCAGGAATTGAGAAAATATCAAGGCTTTATGGTTGCTAATGTCCTCTTTCAATTGACGGGCTAATTCGTCGAGCTTGATAGAGCAGTTTGGATATTTTTCCTTTTCATTGAGAATGGCAGGAGAATCACAGATTTGACGCAACTTCATGAGTCCTTGTAAAATAGCTAGCTGTGTCTTTTGAATTCCCTGCGTTTCAATTGATCCTAATATTTGATTTCTATAGTCATTACGATACGCATCGTAAATGTCTCTTTGTTCCTTTTCCATTTCACAGAACAACACCATTTCCTGCTTTTCAGGCAAGTCCTTTGCTACTTGCTCCTTGGTTCGTCTTAAAATAAATGGATAGAGGATTTTACGGAGATGCTCCTTTCTATCCGGCTCACCCAACTTATCAATAGGGATAGCAAACTCCTGTCGGAAAAACTCCACCGAACCCAGCATCCCGGGATTCAGGAAGTTCATTTGTGCATAGATATCAAACGTATTGTTCTGCAATGGCGTTCCACTCATACACAAGCGATGGTGTCCTTGTAGAAGCTGTGCAGCCTTGGTGACTTTACTGGTTGGGTTTTTGATAGCCTGCGATTCGTCCAGAATTATATAATCAAACTTGAGCGCACTCAATATTTTAATATCACTACGTAGCGTACCATAAGTGGTGATGATAATCTCGTATTTTTCTAACTCCTCTTTGTTGCGCAATCGTTGTGGACCGTGATGAATCCGATGACGCAAGGAAGGGGTGAATTTTTTTATTTCATTTTCCCAATTATAGATCAGTGTAGTAGGACAAATTACAATTGCACGAAGTTTACCTTCCTGATTTTTAAAATATTCAAGATAGGATAAGGCCTGAACCGTTTTACCTAGTCCCATATCATCCGCCAGAATACCACCCCAACTTACTTCCTTGAGATAATTCAACCATTGATAACCCGAAACTTGGTAGGGTCGTAATACGGCCTGCAAGGTTGCGGGTGGCTCAATTTCTTTTATTTGATCAAAGTGTCGAAGCTGCTGATACTTTTCCTCCAACTGTAACTCAAGTTCTTCCTGGTTACGATTCTCATACAATTCGTCAACCACCCCAGAGTGATAGCGCGAAAGTTTTAATGAATCAGTTTTTCCTTCGCCCACCCGAAACAGTAAAGCATATTTCTTTAACCAATCCTCTGGTAGTATTCCCAATGTTCCATCGCTCAGTTGCACAAACTGCTGGTTGTTGGCCAGTGCTTTTTTTACATCTGCAACGGTGATTTGCTGATTACCAAAAGCAATATTCACTTTTGCATCAAACCAATCGGTATGACTGCTGATAAAAATTTGTGTTTTGGGCTTTGCTGTATTAAAGCGGTAATGCTGTAAGTTTTCAAAACCAAAAACAGGTGTTTTTGATTCTTTCATTGCATCAATGAAAAGAAAGAACCAATTGTTCCGCAATACTTCAGTCCCTTTTAATGCATACGTTCCATCCTCAGCATTGTGAACAAATCCGGAATGCAAAGAGGCTAGTCTTTGTAAAATCAGATCTTCCTTATCCCGGTTTCTATGTACCACCATCACTCCCTCAGCTTGTGGAATAAGAACGCGGTCTCCATCCGTGGGTCCCGCCTCAAAACCCTCATACACAAATATGGGTTTGAAAATCAAATAGTCTCCCTTTTCGTTTAATTGGATTCTTGCTTCTGGGTTGACGCCACGAATTTCTTTGGTAAGTGATTTATCAAAACGAACGCTATAGGTACGAGACAGTGGCAAAACAAAGGTTTGCATTGTTTGAGTCCAGCCTGCAGCGGGATAACTAATCTTTCCTTCGGGCAAGAACGTTTCATTGAGCTGAACAATTTCTTTTGTTTTCCAACAGTAACAAACACCGTTTTGTTCAAATAAGAGTGGAGAGGGGCACTCATTATCTTTGATACTAAGCTCAAGTGCCCCCACTTTTACCTGCGCATTTACCGTATAATGAGAATTTTTTTTAATTAAAAATTGCGGAACCACACACTCTGCACTCAATTCGAGTGGCTCCAGGTTTGCTGTTTTAAAGGACTTTCCGGATTTGAGTTGAAAAACAAATGAAGAGGTGGAGAGATCTCTGAATAAGCGCTGCAATTTGGGCAGCAAGTATTCCGTTATCAAATCTTTAGTTTCATCCGGCAAATCATCTCCTTCCTGATGAATAATGTTATCCCAAATACCTGAAAAAGG
>CAIRNW010000238.1 GCA_903879995.1 uncultured Bacteroidota bacterium | reverse complement strand
TGCCGGAAATCAAATTTATTTTGGAACCCCTACCGAAACTGCCATGGAAAAGAAAAGGGAGCGAATCTGGATCAAACGCATCCCAGAAATCTGGGAAAAAATCAAAGGGACTCAGCTATAGTGCGCACGATACCGCGCACAGGCCTGTTCAATAGTTTTGGTGAGCGGGGTATATTGAAAAGAAGGAAAAACAGAAAGTAACTTTCGGTTATCAAATGCTGTTTTACTGAGTGCCACTCTTGCACTTTCCCGAGTAAGTAGCGGCTTTTTGCCTGTGATAAAAGAACGAACGGCCTCGATCCGCCATGCCAGTCCTAATATAAATGCATTAGCTTTTAAGCGAGGAACCGGTTTATTAAAGCCACTTGCAATTTGTTCTTGTAATTGTTGAAAAGCCCAGGTATCGCCATTCACCACATATCGTTCGCCATTTTTCCCTTCCTCCAATAATAGAAGGGTTGCCAGGGCCACGTCCTGCACATCCACAAATCCGTTGAGTCCGGGCGTATACCATTTGAATCCATCGTGCATTTGCTTAAAAATAGCGCAGCTACTCTTGGTCCAGTCACCAAAACCAAGAATAGTACTTGGGTTGAGAATAACCGTATCGAGACCCTCGGAATGCCCACGCCATACGTGTAACTCTGCTTTGTATTTACTCCTTGCGTAGTGAGTTTGTAGTGGATTCTCCTCCCATTTGGCCTTTTCATCAACAAGACCGCCGCCCACTTTTCTACCCAGCGCTGCAACCGAGCTAACATGCACCAACCGTTTCACTTTTTTTTCAAGACAAGCGTTGACCACATTGGCCGTGCCTTCTACATTGGTTTGATACAGCTCTTTTCTTTCGCTTGCATTAAAAGATACCATAGCTGCCGCATGAATAACAGCATCCACATTTTCCATGGCTTCTTCCAACCCAACTATATCTAATACATCTCCTGTTATCCATTGTACTTTTTCCAAAAGGGCGGCATCAATCCAGTGCGGAGTGGTTGAACCACGTCGTAACGCATACACCGTATAACCTTGTTGTACTAAGGCTGCTAAAATATAAGAGCCAAGAAAACCAGTACCGCCAGTGAGCAGAATTTTTTTTGTCATGAGTGGTAGGTGTAATAACCTTCTCCGGATTTTTTACCCCATTTGCCCTGTTGTACTAATTGTTGTTGTATCCAGGATGGTTCCAGCCGAGAGGGTTTTCCGAGTTGTTCATACACCGAACAGCTAACGGCATAATTAATATCGTTCCCAATTAAGTCCATCAGTCGAAATGGCCCCATTCTAAAACCTGCAGATTCCAATAACCGATCTATTTGTTCAATGCTTGCTGCTTTCTCTTCAGCCAATCGTAAGGATTCAATGTAATAAGGACGCGCCACTCGATTTACAATAAAGCCCGGAGCATCCGTACAGACAACGGCTGTTTTCCCAATTTGTTGGATCAGTGCAATTGCTGTTTCAAGAATTTCAGGTTTGGTAAATGGAGTTTGAACTACCTCTACCAATTTCATCAGGGTGGCTGGATTAAAAAAATGCAAACCAATTACCCGTTCCGGGTGTAAAATTTGTTTGGCCAGCTCAGTAATGGACAAGGAAGAAGTATTACTAGCAAAAATGCAATCACCATGATTCAGCTCTGCCAGTTGGTTAAAGAGAGCCACCTTAGCACCGGGCTGTTCTATAATCGCTTCAATAAATAATTCTGCTAAACATTCCTCCAGCTCAGGAGTATAGCGAATCAGTGACAAGGTTTTTGCTTTCTCAGCCTCGGTAATCTTTCCTTTTTCAACTGATTTTGCTAACTCTTTTTCATGCTCCTGCTTGGCTAGTTCAAGTGCCTGTGGATTTAAATCAAAAAGAAGCGTAGAAAAACCAGCACGAGCCATGGTGAGTGCAATACCTCTTCCCATGGTACCGGCTCCGCAAACTCCAATAGTATGGATATCCATGCGCACAGGTTTATCAGGTAGCAGCCGTAAACTGTTTTAAGAAGCGTACATCATTTTCACTGAAGAGGCGGAGATCATTAACGCCATATTTCAACATGGCAGGGCGCTCAACGCCCATTCCAAAAGCAAATCCAGTGTATTGTTCCGGATCGATACCACAATTAGATAGAACATTAGGATGAACCATACCGCAACCCAAAATTTCAACCCACCCTGTTTTTTTACAAACATGACAACCCTTGCTCTCACAAATAAAACAGCTTACGTCCATTTCAGCACTAGGTTCCGTGAATGGAAAGTAAGAAGGTCTAAAACGAACTTTTGCTTGCGGACCATACATCTCTTGTACAAAAAAGTAAAGCGTTTGTTTGAGGTCTGCAAATGAAACATCCTTATCGATATAGAGCCCTTCAATTTGATGAAAAAAGCAGTGACTCCGTGCACTGATAGTTTCATTGCGATAAACACGACCAGGCATCAGCATACGAATTGGCAGTTGTCCTTTCTCCATTTCCCGAATTTGAACACTACTGGTATGCGTACGCAGCACCCAGTCTAGGTTCTGCTGAATATAAAAAGTGTCCTGCATATCTCTTGCAGGGTGGTGGGCCGGCAAATTCAAGGCACCAAAATTGTGCCAGTCATCTTCAATTTCAGGTCCTTCTGCCACGGCAAATCCCAGTCGTTGAAAAATAGATACAATCTGGTTACGCATCAAGGTTACCGGATGACGGGAACCCACTGGAAAAGCGTCTCCCGGCAGGGATAGGTCTATAGGGGTATCTTTTGCTGAAGCTGCCGGAGTTGATACAGCACGTAGCGATTCATAGTGAGCCTCGGCAAATTGTTTGAATTCATTCAAGAGCTGACCTGCTTCTTTCTTCTGCTCGGGAGCAACCTCTTTCAGTAGGCCCATTAAATTTTTAAGCAGTCCCTTTGTACCCAGGTATTTAATACGAAACTCCTCGACCTGTGCAGGGTCTTGTGTTTGAAATGCATTGATTTCCTGACGAAGATTTTCAATTTGATCCCGGAGATTCTTCATCTGACAAAAGTAAGTCCAAACCTCCAATTAAGTATCTTGCGCGTATGTCCGATCAGCTTGGAATTGCCGATTTTTTAGCACCGGTTAATAAAGCCTTTCTTTCGCAGGATGCGGGATATAAAGAAGGTCAGATAGGGTATTCGATTGCTACCTATGAAGAATATATGCCCGAGCTGGAGGATGTTTCGTTTGTGTTGGTGGGATGTCCGGAACACCGGGGAGCTGGTATTGAGCAACAGCAAGAGGCGGCTCCCGATGCCATTCGTCGGCAATTTTATGAATTATATTATTGGCATGCAGATTTAAAGCTTGCTGATGTGGGGAATGTTCGCATGGGTGCCAGCATTACCGATACCTATGCTGCACTTCGAACCGTTGTACAAGCCCTGATTGCGGAGGGGAAAACTGTAGTTATACTGGGTGGTTCACATGATCTTACACTGGCACAATACCAGGCTTATGCCAGTACCCGCCAGTTGATTGAGGCCACCTGTGTGGATGCATTGATTGATCTACATCCGGATGCTGTTTTACCTGTTGAACATTTTCTGATGGAAATGCTTACGGGTATGCCAAACTATCTCAAACATTATAATCATATTGCTTTTCAGAGTTACTATGTTCATCCTACCGTATTGGAGACGCTGGATAAACTCCGTTTTGATTGTTATCGGGTAGGGAATGTAAAAGAAGCGTTGGACGAAATGGAGCCTGTGATTCGTAATAGTCATCTTTTTAGTTTTGATATGAGTGCGTTAAGCAATGCACATTCTCCCGCCAGCACTATTTCTCCCAACGGATTAACGGGCGAAGAAGCCTGTACCTTATTCCGCTATGCCGGAATGAGTCCTACCGTAAATACGGTGGGGGTGTATGGATATGATCCTCGATTGGATCGTCAGGATCTTACCGCTAAACAAATAGCACAACAACTCTGGTATTTATTGGATGGAAGAAGCCGAGGAAAACGAGAAGCATC